>CALROE020000090.1:0-8655 GCA_943369715.1 Bradyrhizobium ivorense | reverse complement strand
GCGCCTACGGTTTGGAGCAGATAGAGCCCAGTGAGCGCTGCGATAATGTTTACCGCGATATAAATCAGCGCGCCGTAGGTTCGCAAAGCCCGGAACGGCGCATCGCGATATCGTCCAATCAGTTCGATCGTGCCGGTTGTGGCGCCGAGCGCCACTATTACCGCCAATTGGCCTGGAATAAAAAACAGAGCCGTAACCGCCGATGCGGCAAAGGCGCAGGCAAACGCAACTTCCAGAGCATAGCGAAAGCTCAAGCCCACGGTCAGGATGAGCAGAAGCGCGAGAACGCCAATTTGCCAAGCGTATGCTGACATCGCTCCCCCCAGAGCAGTGCTGCGACGTTCCTACGAGTCCCCCATGCCTCACGCTTGCCGACGTTACGTAACCGGCGGTGCTGCAGAAATAACAATCGTGTCGTCGCCCTTCGACTCAAGCCGGACCAAGCCAAACTTGACGGCATTTCCGACGGCCGAAGCAATATCCTCCGGCGTAAAACTCAATTCGCGAGCCAATTCTCCGACAGTTCGGGGACTTTTCCTGACACGCTCGACAATCTGCTCAATCGCAGTTCGACCGCGGACTTCGCCCAGATAGGTATCGAAGAAATCGGTGTTCGCCGAGTGAGGTTGCTGTTGCGAAGGCTTCATTTTGCTGTCCAGCTGATAGAAGTAATTATAGGACCCCACCACTTCGCGGTAAAGCGATCCCTTAAGAAGTTAAGCAGCTGCACGCCAAAAACCAGCGCGATTCTGACGGAATTGCAATTGATCCATCCGCAGCCGCTTTGGGGCAATGCCCTCGCGAAGCGCGCTTGGTGCCCCTGGCCGGAATCGAACCAGCACTCCTTGCGGAACTCGATTTTGAGTCGAGCGCGTCTACCAATTCCGCCACAGGGGCATTCGCGACTGCGGCCGCAAGGCCTTAAGGTCGTGAAGCCGGCGGAATATAGCGGCCGGGCAGGGCGGGTCAACCCGTTGGTTTTGAAACGGCTTTCGAGCGCCTGCGTTGTCCGAAACCAAGTGCCGCGAGCCCTTCAGGCGGCCCAAAACACTGCCCTGTGATCGCGCCTCGTCTCGACAGCGCCCTGGCTGCGGGATACGACGCTTTGGCACAGGAGACGACCGTGACGCTGAATGCCATCGCAAGCCAGTCGTATGCGCCTCGGGCCAACCCCGCATTGTCGGCCGCGCTGGCCATCGCCGCCATCGCCGCGGCGACGCTGGCGGGGGCGTGGTTCTTTCAGCTGGTGCTGGACATTCGGCCCTGTCCGCTCTGCCTCGAGCAGCGCTATGCCTATTACCTCGCGATCCCGCTCGGCGCGCTGGTGGCGTTCGCCGCCGCCAGGGACACGCCGCGCTCGGTGCTGCTGGCGGGGCTCGCCATTCTCGCGGCGGCCGCGCTCGGCAATGCCTGGCTCGGGGCCTGGCACGCCGGCGTCGAATGGAAGTGGTGGCAGGGGCCGACCGATTGCTCCGGCCCGGTGGTCAATCTCGGCAGCGCCGGCAATTTGCTGGAACGGCTCGAGACGACAAAGGTGATCCGCTGCGACGAGGTGCAGTGGCGCTTCCTCGGCCTGTCGCTGGCCGGCTACAATGTGCTGATCTCGCTGTTGATGGCCGCGATCGCGGGCTGGGGAATTCTCCGGCTGCAACGCCGCTGACGCCGGGGGCCTGCCCCGCCATAGTTCGCAGAGCGGCGGCGGGCAAATCACTTCGGTTTATCAGAAGCCAGAGTCAAGCCCTCGAAACAAAAATATTTCGCTTAACACGTCGGGCAAATCACCTTTAGTGATTCGCCCGTCTCACGCGAACGAGGGGCGTTGCGCAGGTCACGAACGCGCGGTGGGATGCGATGGACGCGACAGCGTCGGGCGCGCAAGGGATCGCGGGGCGGATTGCTCTCCGTGAGCGATCGGCCGGCGCGCGGACTGACGGCGCTGCCAACTGTTTCGACGAAACTTGCCTGGATGCGTACGAGGTCCGGCGAGAGCTTTGGCGAGACGGGCGCGGACGGCGAAATCGTGTGGTCCTGACGCCCCCAGGCTGGCGTCAAGTCGTGTGGAGATGCATCCGGCTCAACCGGGCTCGGGATGCATCGCCAATCCGCATGGCGACGGTGGCAAAAGTGCAAGGCTCACCGGGGAGATCACGTATAAGCCGTAACCCATCGTGCAGGGAAAGCCGGATGATCCGGTTCACCTGTGGTCTACTCGTGCGCTTCTTGTGCACGACCGCGGGTGCAATCGGCGCCCGGCTTTCCCTGCGCCCTTCTTTCTCGGGAAGGGTAAAACCGACGCAAACCTCGGGCGCCTCGCGCCGCGGGATTTTCAGGCATGTCTGGCATTGTCCCGCTGTTGGAAAGCCGAAGACCGGGCTTTCCTGTCCTCCCGCGCGAGGCCTCTGGAGGGTGAGGGTGAGAGGCACCTCACTCCATCAGCGTGAACTGCAGGATCAGATTGCGCTGGACCATCGAGAAATTGTCGTCGGAGACCAGCGTCAGCACGGTGTCGCCTTCCGGCGTGACGTGGGCGTCGATGGCTTCCATGTTGTCGACCTCGTGGCCGAGATCCGCCTCGAAGATCGCGGGCCCGTCGACCAATGCGCCCGGGCCTACCGATTTGAGCGGGATGCGCCGGATCCGGATGCCGATGCCGGAGAGCCAGGAGAATTTGCGCTCCAGCACCAGCAGGTCGCCGGAAGGCAGCAGCACCCCGTCGCTGACCTCGAATTTATCGGTGCGGCGCAGGCTGAACTGGCCCGGCGTCTTGCCGCCGATCAGGAACGCGATGATGTTGCCGTCGGCATCGAGCCCGCGCTCGGAGAGCGCGATCAGCGTGCCCGCCAGCGGCAGATTCTTCGGCACCACCATCAGGGCTTCCAGCCCCTTGTTGCTCGGCAGTTGCTTGCGCCAGGCCGGCGGCAGCGGAATCTCCTCGCCGCGCGACCGCGTGAATCCCCTGGCGAAATCGTAGCGCAGGATGCGGTGCACGCGCTCGATGCCGACATAGACCAGCGTGCCATCGAGCGCGAGCGATTCGGAATCGTACCAGCCGCGCGCGGTGATCGGCCTTCCGTCGGGGCCGAGCAAGGGCGCCGCCTCGACGTCGTCGAGCCCGGTCATCGCGCGGCCCTGATAGACGATGCGGCCGGTGAACCAGCTGCCGCGGTCGCTGACGGCGATGAAGCGCTCGCCCTTCGGATCGAGACGAAATCCGGAGAGCCCGCCGAAGCCGCGGAACCGCGAGGTCAGGATCAGCCCGCTGCGATATTCCAGCGCGCCGAAGCGGACGCGCGTCTTGTCGCTGGTGTCGAAGGAAGGGATCGGACGGGCATTGACCTCGATCGAAACCGGGGCCGTGACGGTGAATTCATCCGGCGCGATCGGTTCTCGCGCATGGGCGATCCCGGAGATCCGGGTGACCGCGGCGCCCGAAAGCCCCGCCGCCGTCAACTTCAGGAAGCGGCGGCGGCTGAGAGGTGCGCGCATGCGTTAATGCAGTCGGCGCCGGCGGCCGGATGTCGGCGCCCCATTGGTCTCGCTGAACAGCTCCGCGAGCTTTTCGGTGATGGCGCCGCCGAGTTCCTCGGCATCGACGATGGTGACGGCGCGGCGGTAATAGCGCGTGACGTCGTGGCCGATGCCGATCGCGATCAGCTCCACCGGAGAGCGGGTCTCGATTTCCTCGATGATGTGGCGCAGATGGCGCTCGAGGTAATTGCCGGGATTGACCGACAGCGTGGAGTCGTCGACCGGCGCACCGTCGGAAATCATCATCAGGATCTTGCGCTGCTCGGAGCGGCCGAGCAGCCGCTTGTGCGCCCAGTCCAGCGCCTCGCCGTCGATGTTTTCCTTCAGCAGCCCCTCGCGCATCATCAGGCCCAGATTCTTGCGCGCGCGCCGCCACGGCGCGTCGGCGGATTTGTAGATGATGTGCCTGAGATCGTTGAGGCGGCCGGGATTGGCCGGCTTGCCGGCGGCCAGCCACGCCTCGCGCGACTGCCCGCCCTTCCAGGCCCGCGTGGTGAAGCCCAGAATTTCCACCTTGACGCCGCAGCGCTCCAGCGTGCGCGCCAGGATGTCGGCGCAGGTCGCCGCCACCGTGATGGGGCGACCGCGCATCGAACCGGAATTGTCCAAGAGCAGCGTCACCACGGTGTCGCGGAAGGTGGCTTCCTTCTCGCTCATGAACGACAGCGGATGATAGGGATCGGTGACCACGCGCGACAGCCGCGCCGGATCGAGCACGCCCTCCTCGAGATCGAAGTCCCAGGCGCGGTTCTGCTGCGCCATCAGGCGGCGCTGCAGCCGGTTGGCCAGCCGCGCCACGATGCCCTGCAGATGCGCGAGCTGCTTGTCGAGATAGCTGCGCAGCCGCTCCAGCTCGTCATGGTCGCAGAGATCCTCCGCCGCGATCACCTCGTCGAATTTCGGCGCGAAGGCGTGATATTCCGGGCCGCGCGGCTCGTTGGCGCCCTTCGAATTCGGCCGCGTCGCCTCGCCCGGCGTCTCGTCGTCGCCGAGTTCGCCGTCATCGAAGGTGTCGGACGTGGAAGCCTGCGCGCTTTCCATCGCGCTTTCCGACATCTCGTCGGTGGAGGCCTGGGCCTGGTCGGCGCTCATTTCCTGCGCGGCGTCGCTGTCGGGCGAGCCCTCGGCGCCGGACTGGTCGTTCTCGCCGTCGCGGTTTTCGTCCTGGTTCTCGTCGTCGTCGGAATCGGCATTGCGGTCGTCGCCGAGTTCGAGCTCCGACAAGAGGTCATGCACGACGTCGCCGAACTTGGCCTGGTCCTCGGTGACGTGGCTGAGCTGGTCGAGCCGCGCGCCGATCTTGTCTTCCAGCACCGGGCGCCACAGGTCGACCATCTTGCGGGCCGCCGCGGGCGGCGCCAGGCCGGTCAGGCGCTCGCGCACCAGCATCGCCAGCGCGTCGGACAGCGGCGCATCGGCCCGGTCGGTGATTTCGTCGAACTTGCCGCGGTGGAAATGATCGTCGAGCATCGCGGTGAGATTCTTGGCGACGCCGGCCATCCGCCGCGCGCCGATCGCCTCGACCCGCGCCTGCTCGACCGCCTCGAACACGCCGCGCGCCTGCGGATTGCCCGGCATCAGCTTGCGGTGCACTTTCGGATCGTGGCAGGCGAGTTTCAGCGCGATCGAGTCAGCGTGGCCGCGCACGATCGCGGCATCGCGCTTCGTCATTTTACGCGCCGGCTCCGGCAGCCGCGCCTTGCCGGGCGCGAGGCCGGGACGTTCGGCCGCGAACGTCACTTCCAGCTCCGGCGCCTTGGCGATCGCGCGCAAACACGACGTCACCGCGCGCTTGAACGGCTCGGTCGGCGCTTCCTTCGATCCGGTTCGAAATTTGCTGTTGGACGTTGTCATCACGACCTCACCGCGAGCCGTTCCCCGCAAAGCGGGGAACGCCGGCGGGTGTTAGGAAAGCGCCACGTTCACAGCGGATTCCGCCAGCTCCGCATTGAAGCAGCGCTGATAGAATTCAGCGACCAGAGGCCGCTCCAGTTCGTCGCACTTGTTGAGAAAGGTGACGCGGAACGAAAAGCCGATGTCGCCGAAAATCTCGGCGTTCTCCGCCCAGGTGATCACCGTGCGCGGGCTCATCACCGTCGACAGGTCGCCGTTGGCGAAGGCGTTTCGGGTGAGGTCCGCCAGCCGTACCATCTTGTTGACGATGTCGCGGCCTTCCGGGTTGCGGTAGTGCCGCGCCTTGGCCAGCACGATCTCGACTTCCTCGTCATGCGCCAGATAGTTCAGCGTGGTGACGATCGACCAGCGGTCCATCTGGCCCTGGTTGATCTGCTGGGTGCCATGATAGAGGCCCGAGGTATCGCCGAGGCCGACCGTGTTGGCGGTCGAGAACAGCCGGAACGCCGGATGCGGCTTGATCACCTTGTTCTGGTCGAGCAGCGTCAGGCGGCCGGAGACTTCCAGCACGCGCTGGATCACGAACATCACGTCGGGGCGGCCGGCGTCGTATTCGTCGAACACCAGCGCGATGTTGTGCTGCAGCGCCCAGGGCAGAATGCCATCGCGGAATTCGGTGACCTGCTTGCCGTCGCGCACCACGATCGAGTCCTTGCCGACCAGATCGATGCGGCTGATGTGGCTGTCGAGATTGACGCGCACGCACGGCCAGTTCAGCCGGGCCGCGACCTGCTCGATATGGGTCGACTTGCCGGTGCCGTGATAGCCCGTGACCATGACGCGCCGGTTCTTGGCGAAGCCGGCGAGAATGGCGAGCGTGGTGGCGCGGTCGAAGCGGTAATCCGAATCGACATCCGGCACATGCGGGTCGACTTCGGAATAGGCAGGCACCTCGAGATCGCTGTCGATTCCGAATACCTGACGGACCGACACCTTCATGTCGGGCATCCCTGCGGGCTCGGTCACTTTGGTCATGGCGGCGGTCGTCATCAATCCTCCGGGGTCTCGGACGCTCCCGAAACCAGATTTGTCGAATGGCTGCGGATGGGTGCTGTGAGGAACCTATCAGAGAGCAACGGCCGGCAGAAGCCCGACGCGCAATCAAAGTTCCACTGCGTTATCATCAAGATAGGTGCTGGCCTCGGTTTTTGGAAGGCTGCTCTGCGAATCACGCCGAACTTTCGGCCTGTGGAGCCCGATTTCATCACCGGCTGGCGGCCGGGCTGCGGCCCGGCGCCGGGCCGATATAGCGCGCGCGGGGGCGGATCAGCCCGCCATGGCGCAATTGTTCGCTGGCATGGGCGATCCAGCCGACCGTGCGCGCCATGGCAAACAGCACCAGTTCGTTACCGGGCGGGAGGCCCAACGTGTGCACCAGCACCGCCAGCGCATAGTCGATATTGACGAATTCGCCGGTGGCTTCGGCGATTCGCTCCGGGATTTCTTTGGTGAGCTTTTGCGCCGCGCCAGCTCGCGTCAGCGCTTCCAGCAAGGCATGGGCGCGCGGATCGCCGTGCTTGTAGACGCCATGGCCGAAACCCGCAAAGCGCTCGCCCAGCGCCACGCGCTCGCGGATGACCGGGGCCACATCGCCATCGACCAGCGTCCTGACCAGCTGCGCCGCCAGCACCCCGGCGCCGCCATGTCTTGGGCCTTTCAGCGCCACCAGGCCGGCAATCATGGCATCGTAGAGATTGAGCCCGGTCGATGCCGCGCAGCGTACGGTAAAGGCCGAGGCGTTCAGTTCGTGGTCCGCCAGCAGCACCAGCGCCCGGCGGATCAGGTCGGCGGCGTGCTTGTTGTCCGGCGCCCATGCCCTGGCGATCTTGAGATGAAGCGGCGCCGCCGACGACGGGCGGTTCAGCATGGTCGCGATCACCAGCCGGAGGATGCGGCCGCCCACCATCGCGCGGCCGTCGGCGGCGCGGGTATACGCCCGCGGATCGGCGCTGGCGGCCAGCGCCAGCACGGCAATGGTTCGATCGATCGGCGCGGCGTTGCGCGCGGCATCGGCGACCGCGCGCATTTCATCCGACACGTCAGGACAATTGTCCGGCGCAAACGGATCGACGCCGGTGACGTCCCACAGCAGCGTCGCGGCATGTTCGAGCGTGTCGGTTTCGGCGAGGTCGATGCAGTTGACGCCGCGATAGATCGGACCGTCCTCGGTGATGGTCGAAATCGAGGAATCCATCACCGGCAGATCGGCGTCGAAACTCTTCATGCCGCGCGGCTCCGGCGACGGCGCGCGCCGTTCCTTCAGCCCGCGCACGTCCTCCGCCCGGTAGCGGTGGCTGCGCGAATCCGACGACGGCTCCGAGCGGATCAGGCCGCGGCTGACATAGGCGTAGAGCGTGGCCGGCGAGATCGCGAGCTCGGCCGAGGCCTCGCGGGCAGACAAATACAGGCCGGTGGATTTCTTCATATTGATTTACATAATCAAGATTGATCAATCTGTCGAGAGGGTCGACCTTTGAGACATCAAAGGAGATCGACCATGAACCTGCAGATACCCAAGAGCCCGATCGGGCTGGACGGCATTGCCGCCGCCGAAACCGTGCTCAGCCATGTCGATGGCGAGCGCGGCGAGTTGATCATCGCCGGCGAGCGCGTCGGCGACCTCGTGCGCCAAACCGGCTTCGAAGCGGTGACCGCGCGGCTGTGGAGCGGCGGAACCGGCCAGCCGGTCAGCGAAGCCACCGTGCGCGCCAGCCTGGGCGCGGCCCGGCAACGCGCCTTCGCCAGGCTACCGGACCTGCTTGGCATCGTCAGCGGTCTGTCGATCGTCGATGGCGTCCGCGCCGCTCTCGCCGGATTGCGCGCGGAAAACGGGCTGCCGCACGAGGCCACCATCGTCGGTGCATTGCCGGTGATCGCAGGCGCGCTGGTGCGGCGGAGCAAAGGCAGCGCCCCCATCGCGCCCGACCCCGATGTCAGCCATGCCGCCGATACGCTGTCGATGATGCTGGGCCGCAAACCCGACCCGCGCGAGGTGGCGGCGCTCGACGCCTATTTCGTCACGGTGTGCGATCACGGCATGAATGCATCGACCTTCACCACGCGCGTGGTGGCCTCGACCCAGGCCGATCTGTTCGCGGCCGTGACCGCGGGATATTGCGCGCTGACCGGGCCGCTGCATGGCGGCGCCCCGGAGCCGGTGCTGGAAATGCTCGATGCGATCGGCTCCAGTGAGCGCATCCAGCCATGGGTCGA
>CALROE020000089.1:0-8744 GCA_943369715.1 Bradyrhizobium ivorense | reverse complement strand
CCCTGGCCGAAATGCAGATAGAGCCCGAACACGGTGGACCGGCTGGGGACCAGGTAGCCTTCGTACCACCGGGCCAGATAGCCGCCGGTGTCATACTGCAGCAGCGGATAGCCGTTCCACAGCGCCGGCAGCACCAGCATCAGGGGGATGGCGACGGCCGACATCCAGACCCAAGCCGGATCGGTCACGCGCGCGCGTGTTAAAGTATGTGTGTGAATGCTTCGTCCCCCCAGACCTGCGATCATCATGCCCCGACTGGCACGCCGAAATCCACAAATAGTTGGAACCCGGACCGCTTGATTTTCCGGAATTGCGGGCCACCTTGAGCCGACGCCCGCAGGAAAGCGGTTCTCGGCCACGGCTGGAAATCGTGCTGTTTCAATGTTTTGGCGCAGTTTCCTGACGAGGGCCGCGGGCTCGCTTGGCCTGACGCGGGACAGCCGTCCGCCCGGCGTGCTATGGTGCGCGCCGGCAACATCAGAATTTGCGAGAGCAGGCCATGGCAGTGCATCAGATCAATCCGCAGGGGGCCAAACTGGCGTCGCTCGATCCGATCTGGGATCGGGTGCGCACCGAGGCGGAGGATATCGTCCGCCGCGAGCCGGAGCTCGCCTCCTTCATCTATTCGACCGTGCTGCATCATGATCGGCTCGAAGCCGCCGTGGTGCACCGCATCGCCGAACGGCTCGACCATTCGGCGCTGTCGGGCGATTTGATCCGCCAGGCCTTTGATGAAGCGCTGCGCGACGATCCCGATCTCGGCAATGCGTTTCGCGCCGACATGGTAGCGGTGTTCGACCGCGATCCCGCGACTTCCCGGTTCATCGATCCCTTGCTCTACTTCAAGGGTTTTCATGCGATTCAGACCCATCGCCTGGCGCACTGGCTCTATCACAAGGGCCGCAAGGATTTTGCCTATTATCTGCAGAGCCGCGCCTCGGCGGTGTTCCAGACCGACATCAATCCGGCCGCCCGGATTGGCCGCGGTATCTTTCTCGACCACGCCACCGGCTTCGTGGTCGGCGAGACCGCTGTGATCGAAGACGACGTCTCGATCCTGCACGGTGTCACGCTGGGCGGCACCGGCAAGGAGAACGAGGATCGCCATCCCAAGATCCGTCGCGGCGTATTGATCGGGGCGGGCGCGAAAATTCTCGGCAATATCGAGATCGGCCGTTGCGCCCGTATTGCCGCGGGCTCCGTGGTGGTGAAGCCGGTACCGCACAACGTCACCGTTGCCGGGGTTCCCGCCAAGATCGTCGGCGAGGCCGGCTGCGCCGAGCCGTCGCGCACCATGGATCAGATGATCAACGCCATCGGAATTTGATTTCGAACGTGCGTGGCCGGCAAGCTTGCGGAATCGGGTGCCGAATTCTGCAAGTTGGGCTGGCAGTTCGCCTCGTCCCGGCCTAGAACTTGCCGAAACCTCAATCGCATTGGAGACTGCCGTGGACGTTCAGGAAGTCAGGAAACTCGACGCCTATCTCAAGCGCGTGTTCGGCAATCAAAAGCTTCGCGTGGTGCCGCGGCCGAAAAAGGATGACTCGGCCGAAGTCTATATCGGCGAGGAATTCATCGGCGTGCTGTTCGTCGACGATGAAGACGATGACCGCTCATTCCAGTTTCAGATGGCAATCCTCGAGGAAGATCTGGTCGATCAGGGCTGAGGCTCGGCTTCGTCCTTCTCGGGCGACACACTCCACTTCCTCATGGTGAGGAGCGCGTTCGGGAGCGTCCTTGCGCTACCGGGCGCGCGTCTCGAACCATCTGGCACATCGCCTGCCGCCATCCTTCGAGACGCATCGTTTGCGCGATGCTCCTCAGGATGAGGTCGGTACTAATCTCACGGGACGACAAATCTCACTTCGGCCCGTTCAACTGCAGCGTCAGGCGGTCCATGGCAGTGGCGACGTCGCGCCATTGCGCCAGCCAGCTCCTCGGAAAACGAAACGTCAGATCGGCGCCGTCGATGCGGCGCTCGCTCAGGCACATGCCGGGGGTGGCGGCGTCGCGCGTGCAGCGCGCGGTGAGGTTCGGCGCCTTCGCCAGAAACAGATCCTCGTTGCTGTAGGGCGTGCCGTCGCGAAATGCGCGCATCGTCAGGCCATCCTGTTCGGACGGCGAGGCCTTCTCGAGATAGCGCGGATAGATGGTGCGCACGCGGGCGTCCGGCGCCAGCGTGTCGTGATGTGCCGAAATCGACACGAAGATCCGGTCGATCGGCTGTATCGATTCCTCAACGGTATCGGCGCTGACATGCTTCGGGGCGTCGGGAGCCTCGAGTGCGGGAAACGTGAAGCTGAGATCGACGCGTTCCTGCGGCCCCGAATGGCGCTGGATTTTCCGGCGTACCGCCATGGTCGGCACGTTGAACAGGGTCGCTCCGACGCTCACCGGCAAGCGCTCCGGACTGCTCGAAGCCCTGGGTCCAAAGGTCGGCCACAGCAAATAGCCGATCACGGCAATCGCGCAGGCCGTGACCGCGCCCCCGACCATGACCGGAATCATGTGGCTGCGGCGATGCCGGCGCGACCGGCGGGCGATGTGCTGGACGGACGAAAGGAAGGTCATGAACCAAACAGCTTGAGGTGGCCCCGGGGGCTCGAATCACCGGCAAATATGCCATGCGCAGGCGGGCTTCCGCACGATTTCGCGCAGGTGGCATCCGCGCGAGCCATGTCCGGGGGGCGGTTCCGGACGCCGGCGTTAACCTTTCCTTAAGGATAGTGTGGCGGCAGCCGGCCAATTTTGCGATGCAGGGGCAGTTGCCGGACGTTGGCGTTGTGTAGCGGAAGTGCCTTTTGATGTCGCCTGATGCGTTGAATTCCCTGTTCTCCCTTTGCATCGGCTTTGCCCTCGCGGGCGCGCTGGCCAGCGGATATCAGGCCCTGGTAAAACGCCCGGCCGGCTTCGGACTGCTGCAGCAGGGCGTGGCGCCGCAGGCTTTCGCAGCCGTCCCGTTCCTGGTGTTCGCCGCCCCCTTCATCATCATGCGCAATACCTTGCGCGGCGCGCGGATCGAACGCCGCCGCTTCCAGTTCGTGATGATGGCGACCATGCTGGCGGGGTTCTGGAGCCTGATGTCCGGCACGTTCTTCCTGATGACGCTGCGCGCTGCAGGGGTGCTGGCCTGAGCCAAACGTCTATGCCAAGGTCGCCCCGAACCGGAGACTGATTGGGCATGGCGATCTACGAACTCGACGGGCAGGCGCCCGAGCTCCCTGCGGACGGAAACTTCTTCATCGCCGACACCGCCACGGTGATCGGCAAGGTCCGCTTGCTCAATTCCGCGAGCGTGTGGTTCGGCGCGGTGTTGCGCGGCGACAATGAGTGGATCGAGATCGGTGAAAATTCGAATGTGCAGGACAACTCGACCTGCCATACCGATATGGGTTTTCCGCTGACGATCGGAAAGAATTGTACGGTCGGTCACAACGTCATCCTGCACGGCTGCACGATCGAGGATGACGCGCTGGTCGGGATGGGTTCGATCGTGATGAACGGCGCCAGGATCGGCCGTGGCAGCATCGTCGGCGCGGGCTCGGTCATCACGGAAGGCAAACAATTTCCCGAATACTCCCTGATCATCGGGTCGCCGGCGCGGGTCATCCGCACGCTCGATCCCGCGCAAGTTGCCAGGATGGGGAGTGCGGCAAAATTCTACGTCGCCAACGGCGCGCGATTCAAAAAAGGCATGAAGAAGATCGGCTGACACAGGCTGTTCGCCGCGAGTGCCCTCCGATTTTTCAGACCTCGCCTTCTACGGCTGATTCTTCGCGCTGCTCGCGGTTCGGCCACTTCAGGTCGGTGGCGCCGACCACGAATCCCACCCTCTGGTCAGCTGGATCGAGGACCGGATCGACCAGGCCAACACTGCGAACGTCGCGGCGTAACGCTGCTGCAGCGGGCTGGGTGAAGGGACTCCAAAAGGGAGCCGCCCTCGCCGGGGGGTTGGGAAGCCGGTCAAAATAAAAGCTGCCTGGCCCGGGACGGGGTTGCGACTTTAGTATAGCGTGCCCCGGTGGCGATCATTTCCGCCCGTTCGCTGTTTATGCCGTTTGCCTCCTTTGATGGACGCTCACCATGCTCACAGCTCCTGCCTATACCTTGCTGCTCTTGGGCGTCATCGTCGGTCTCGGCGCCGCCTTTGTGTGGATGTTCTGGGAATTCGAGCAGTTCAGGCTGCGCCGTCATCGCGGTCGCTTCGGAGTGCTGGCCAAGCCGCCTCGTCGGAACGGCCCGCGATAGCGCACCGCCCGAAATCGTTGCATCGCGCCGATCGCCGGATAAAAGAACAAGGCCGTCGACGCAGTATAACGCCAACGGCCTTGCCAGCCCCGGATATTGAAATTGGCTTGCGCCATCCGGTGAATTGCATGATGCCCCGGAACACTACGGGCATATGTGATCCAGTTCACAATCGGCGAGAAAAACTTCTGTCAGGGCTTTGGGGCGGTCTGGCGGCGGGATGATTCCGCCAACGGCGCGGGCGCTGGTTAGCCCCGCGAATTGGCCCGCTTGCGCTGCGACACCGCGCTGCGCTTCTTCTTGATCGACGACTTTCGAACCGACGGTGGACTTGAGGGCTCGGAAGTCTGGGCGCTCGCGAACGACTGGCGCAGGCCGTCGATCGCGCCGGTCAGGCTACCCACCTGCTCGGACAGCCGCTTGGTCTCGGTTTGCTGCGCGGCCAGCAGCCGCCTGACGGTTTGCAACTGGTCCTGGACCACCTGCAGCTGGTCGATCGACTCCTGCTGGGTCGCTTCCAGGCCCTTGGTTTTCTCCACCAGTTGTTCGGATGCCTGGGCGGTGCGGGCCTGCAACTGCCTGACGGCAACGACGCGGTCGGGTTCGGGTGACGTGCCGGTGTAGCCGCGCCACAGCGCGATGGATCCGGCTCCGGCCACCAGGGCGACCAGGATGCCGGCGCCGAGTGCAATGGGCTGCGAACTGATACGGGTGAGGCCGTTGTTCTTCGTATGATTGAATTCGATCATGGGACTCCAAAGCCCGGCAGAAGGCGAAAGTTCCAGCACGCTCGACGCCTGCCCGGCGGCACGGCGCTACTCCAAAAATAGCCAGGCGGCGACCGGGCCGCCTAGTAGCACGGGTGTCGCCGGCCGTCCTGGCCGCGGTAGTTCGCCGACGACTGCCCGCAAAGGCGATCGAACCCGTCATAGATGCCGTAGGGCCGTTCATTCAGCGGCACCACGACACGGTCCGGCGGCGCCGTCGTCCCCGGATAGAAATCGGCCGGGCCGTAATTGTGCGAGAAGTCGATGATCAACGGCGCGGCATAAACCGCCTGGGCGCGCTGGCGATAAACGCGGACATCGGCATCGGCGGCAAACGCGGGCAGGGAGACCACGACCAGCGCCGCGGCAGCCAGCAATTTCAATTTCATAGTGCCCTCGTTTCACGACTTGGTAACAAATTCTACCGGCATCGGGCGGGGCGGTAAAGGGAAGAGGATGCCGATACCGGGCCTCTCCACCGGGCGTTGCCGCAGCAACTGGACCGGAGCGGGCGGATTAGCCTTAAAGTTATGAAATATCAGAGGTTTAGCGTGCCCCAAAAAGTTGCGGCCAGCTCTTGGGGGAGAGCTGGCCGCGCGCGATCCGGTCTGGGACGGGGAGGGGTGGGGATGTGACCGGGTCGCGTGTCCTGTGATTCCTTGTTCTGTCAGCGATCGCTCAGCGGTCCCTGGCGCTGGCGGTGGCAACGGCCGGGCGGTTGTCGCCCAGCGAAACCCATACATTGGGATCGCCCTGCGACTGACGCTTGACGAAGCGGTATCCGGTCTCGGTCCAGGCCAGAACGCTCTCGTTCTGGTTGTCGAGCACGAACTCGCCCTTGTCGCTTTTCACGGTCAGCACCGCGTGGCCCTCGCCCTTCTTGTCGCGCACCACCGTGATCAGCAGCGCTTCGCGCGGCCAGCCGGCGTCGATCAGCATCTTGCGCTTCAGCAGCACGTAGTCCTCGCAGTCGCCGTAGCCGTCTGATGGCAACGACCATTTCTCGATCGTGCCCCAATGATCCATGTCGGTCATCGGCTTGACGGTCTCGTTGACCCACTTGTTGACCCGCACGAGGTCCCGCCATGCCGTCTGCGACATCACGATATCGCGCGGCTGCGATGCGCGGCCCCGGCAATCCCCGGGATTGTCGGCGCAGAATTCGACCCAGCCGATCGGCGAGCGCGTGGTGTCGCCGAGGCTTGCGTAGAGCGTCTCACCGGCGGCCTGCGCCGGCGCATTCAAACCAATCAGGATGGCGACGACCGCCAGTCCTTTCCCCTGTCCCCAACCAAACATTGTGGCCCCCGTTTCTTGTTGGGACCATGTTTCGCACAAAGGTTTTGCGCCGCTGCTAAGTCAAGCAAGTACATTTGAGGCGAATACAAGTAAAAGACGGGGCTAATTCGATCTATACTTGAATCAAATTAGATTAGAATTTTAGACAACTGCAATTGATTCAAATTTTAGGGATTAAGGAGTCGGCGCCCGCCGATGCTGGGCTTGCGGCGGCAAAAGTCGGCGGCGTTAACCCAAAATGGCAGGCGCCAAAACGTCGAACGGCGGCATCCGCAACGCGGATGCCGCCTTCAGGTCTCGTCAAAATGGGGGAATCGGGGGTTGCGCGCTTTACCGCGCGGTAACCGCGTCTTCGAGCGTCTCGGCCAGCTGCTCGTGAACGAACTCCAGCGCAAAGCCTTCCTCGAGATTTCGCACCACCCGGGACTGCACCTTGCCGAGCAGGACCAGGGATTTCAGCGGCGGGCGGTTTTCCGCGGCGATGGCGGCGCCCGACAGCGACATGTCGATAATCCGGCAGGTCATCTTGGTGCCGTCTTCGAGCGTCAGCAGCGAAATCGGGTTGCGCGGGATGATACGGTCGTGGCGGCGGTCTTCCGGCAGATTGAGAATGTCGCGGTTGGCGAGCCAGGTCAGCTGCGCCGCCAGCTTGTCGCGCTTGCGGGCGGTGGCGCCCACGCTCATGGCGAAACCATTGTCGATGATGCGGGTGATCTTGCCCTCGACCCGGCCGATATGGTCGAGATAGGCGATTACACGGTCGCCGACATTGCCGATGCCCGGCGCCAGCAAAGCCAGCCCGCCGGGCGACATATTGATGATCTGGCAGGGAAATTCGCGGCGGTCCGGCAGCATGTAGCGGCCGAGCAGGTGAACCTTCACCCGCTGGAAGCGTCGGCGCTCCTCGGCGGCCGGCAAAATCGTTCTTCTGTGCGCCAACGCCATCTTCGCCACCCGACCACCGGCTTTTCGGTGTCTCCAAACCCTACGGCCAGCAGGGTTAACGAGGAGTTAGCGGCGGTTGCAAGAAGGGTTGTTCACGCCGCTTTCGCTATCGGATGTGGTTATCCGGTTGAAGCCCAAGAGAATGAGCGGACACAGCAAGATCATCGCCGCGCCGAAATCGAACGCCGCCGCCGCGCTGCCGGCCCATTTGGCGCAGGCGCCGCCGACCACCGGGCCGAGCATCATGCAGGCAAAGAACATCGTGAAGAACACGCCCATGCCGATCGCGCGTGTCTGCGGCGCCAGCACGCGCGCGGGCAGGCTCATGATCGGACCGGCGGGCAGGCCGCTGATCAATCCAAGAGCGAAGACAATCAGGAGGACGGCGCCGCTGCGCGGCAGCAGCACCATCAGGACCGCGGTCAGTAGCGCGCTGGCGACGACAATGGTCGCCGGACGTCCGGTGCGATCGGCCAGCAAGCCGCCCAGGGGAACCGAGAGGACCGAGACCCACAGCACGATGCTGATGGTGGATCCCGCCTCGGCGATCGACCAGCCGCGTTCGACCAGCATCGAAGGCCCGAAACTGGCGATCACCGCAAAGCCGACATTGAACAGGCCCCACATCAGGCCGGCGGCGATCACCGCGAGAATGGCGTTGCGGTCCAGGCGCTGCGGTGCCGTCGTCGACGCGACCGGCACCGCGACATCGGCTGGTGGCCGGTAAAGCATCGCGAGCAGCACGAGGCCGCCGGCGGCGAAGGCCGCGACGCCGAGATGGGCCGCGCCGACGCCGTAGTGTGTGCCGATCCATGGCAGCACCAGCAGCGAGACCGCGATGCCGAGCGGCCATGAATTGACCAGCAGCGCCATCGCGGTGGCGATCTCCTTGCCCGCGAACCAGTCCGTCAGCATCTTTGTCACCTGAACGCTGAGGATGACGGAGCCCGCACCTGATATCAGCCGGCCGGCGATCTGAAGCGGCCAGGACGCGGTCGCCGCCATCATCGCGCTGCCTGTCACCATCAGCAGCAGCGCGCCAAGCGCCGTCCTCCTGTCGCCAAATCGTTGCCCGATGGCTCCGCCCGGCAATGACAGCACCACGCCGGGCACAAAATACAGTCCGATCAGGACACCGATATCGGCGAGGCTGACGCCGAGCTGGCTCGTCAGGAGCGGCGCTACCGCGGCGACGCTCTGGAACTGGAAGGCGATGGTGCTGCGAACCGCAAACAGAACGGCGAGAATAGCCCAGCGATTGCGCACGCGTCACTCCCGTCGACCTGCCTGCACAACCTGAGGCGGCATCGCTCGCTTGTCAATTGGCGGAAGCGCTTGTTCATTGGGGTCTCTTACTCGTCTAACGACGAGTCGCCGCCAGCGTAAGCGCCGATATTTGACTCCTGGCAGCTTGGCTCTGCCTCTTGAGGGAGATCAATCGGCTTATCCAGAATTGAGATATCGTATCAGTCTGTATGATCACTG
>CALROE020000088.1:0-8746 GCA_943369715.1 Bradyrhizobium ivorense | reverse complement strand
ATCTGGGTCGAGCACATCATGGGCGTGCTGATGCGCGTGGTCGATCGCGTGATGGTGCTGGACCATGGCGAGAAGATTTCCGAGGGGTTGCCGAGCCAGGTGTCGAGCGATCCGCGCGTGGTCGAGGTCTATCTCGGCACCGACGCCGTTGCGACCCAGGCCGCAGCCGCCGAAGCGCGTCGGTAGGGGATGACGCGCATGCTGGAACTGAAATCAATCGACGCGGGCTACGGCACCTTCCAGGCGCTGTTCGGCGTCAGTCTCGACGTCAAGGCGGGCGAAGCGGTCGGCGTGATCGGCCCCAACGGCGCCGGCAAGACCACCCTGATGCGGGTGATCTCCGGCCTGATCCGGCCGCGCGCCGGCTCGATCTCGATGGAGGGCACCGACATCCTGAAGACGCCGGAGCATCGCATCGTCAGCCTCGGCATCGCGCATGTGCCGGAAAACCGCCGACTGTTTCCCCGCCTCACGGTGGAAGACAATCTCAAGATGGGCGCCTTCATGCCGGAGGCCCGGGCGCGCTTCGGCGAGCGGCTGGAATTCGTGTTCGACCTGTTCCCGCGCATGAAGGAACGCCGCCACCAGATGGCCGGCACCATGTCCGGCGGCGAGCAGCAGATGTGTGCAATCGGCCGCGCCCTGATGTCCGATCCGAAATTGCTGCTGCTCGACGAGCCCTCGGCGGGCCTGGCACCCGTGGTGGTGCAGCAGGTGTTCGAGCTGGTGAAGCGAATTCGTTCCGGCGGTCTGACCGTGCTGATCGTGGAGCAGAACGTGCAGCAGGTGCTGAAGGTGGTCGATCGCGCCTATCTGCTGGAGGCCGGCTCGATTCGTGCCTCCGGCAGTGCGAGCGAGATGCTGGCGAACGACTCGATCCGGCAAGCCTATCTCGGAGTGTAGGTAACAAACGATGATGGATATTTTCGATATCTACCTGCTCGAAGCCATGGTGAACGGCATCCTGCTCGGCGGCGTGCTGGCCTTGCTGGCGCTGGGGCTGAACCTGATCTTCGGCGTCATCGACGTCACCTGGATCTGCTACGCCGAACTGGTCATGATCGGGATGTACGGCATGTACTACCTGGTCCAGGTTTTCGGGCTGCCGTACTACGTGGCAGCCCCCTTCACCATCCTGCTGGTCGCGGGGCTGGGCGCGCTGCTGCATCTGCTGGTGATCGCTCCCCTGCTCACGGCGCCGCCGATCAACCAGTTGCTCGCCACCGGCGGCGTGCTGTTCGTGCTGCAGAGTTTCGCTACCGTCGCGTTCGGCATCGACTTCCGCAACCTCGGCATCCGGATGCCGGTGCTGAAGTTCGCCGAGATGCATTTCAGCTATTCCCGCCTGCTGGCGTTCGCCGCGGCCCTGATCGGCATGACGCTGGTCTATTACTTCATGAAGAAGACCTATGTCGGCACCGCGATCCGCGCCATCTCGCAGGACCGCCAGATCATGGCGCTGATGGGCGTCGATACTCGCCGGATCTATCTCATCACCTCGGCGCTGGGCGGCGCGCTCGCCGGCCTCGCCTCCTGCCTTCTGGTGCTGCAATACGACATCCACCCCTTCGTCGGGCTGTCGTTCGGTCCGATCACCTTCCTGATCGTCGTGCTGGGCGGGCTCGGCAATTTCGTCGGCGGCTTCGTGGCGGCATTCGTGTTCGCCGAGATCATCTCGCTGGGCGGGCTGTTCTCCGATCTCGAATGGGGTTACGTGCTGGCCTTCGCTTTCTTCATCGTCATGATGTTCATCCGGCCCGCCGGGCTGCTGGCGAGGCGCTCGTGACCGCAAAACAGACTCTCCCCTGGATCGCTGGCGCGGCGCTGATTGCGCTGCCGTTCGTCTATCGCGAGCCCTACCATCTGCATATCCTGATCTTGATCCTGATCTGGTCGTTCGCCTATACGTCATGGTCGATGATGGGCCGCTTCGGCCTGGTGTCGCTCGGACATGGCGGCTTCATGGGCGTCGGCGCCTATGTGACGGCGCTGTTGTGGAATCATCTGGGGGTATCGCCGTGGATCGGGATTCCCATCGCGATGATCGCCGCCGCCCTACTGGCCGTGATCGTGGCCTATCCGTGCTTCCGCTTCCGTATCACCGGCCACTATTTCGTTCTGGTCACGCTGGCGCTGTCCGGCATCGTGCTGCAGGTCATCACCGCGACGCGCGATTATACCGGCGGCTCGCTCGGCTACACGCCCGACCGCACCAAGGGCAGCCAGCTCTGGGCGCTGCAGTTCGACGACAAGGTCACCTGGTATCTGATCGCGCTCGGGGTCTGGGCCGTGGGCCTGGCGATCTGGAAATGGGTCGATCGCAGCATGGACCGCTATGCGCTGGAGGCGATCTCCGAGGACGAGGACGCCGCCGCAGCCGCCGGCGTCAACGTCACCTGGGAAAAGCTCAAGATCACATTGATCTCGGCGCGGATGACAGCACTCGCCGGCGCGCTCTACTGCCAGTACCAGATGTTCATCTCGCCGGACACGGTGAGCGGCATCTCGGTGTCGCTGCAAATGGTGTTCGCCGTCATCGTCGGCGGCCTCTACGTCTCGCTCGGACCGACCATCGGCGCCGTCATCACCATCCTGCTGGCGGAAATCCTGCGCATCGGCTTCGGCACCAAGGCGGTCGGCTGGGACAACCTCGTCTACGGCGTGCTGCTGGTGGTCTTCATCATCTTCCTGCCCAAGGGCATTCTGGGCAGCATCATCGACAGGGTGAAGGCCGCGCGGAAGGCTTAGTCAGTCGTCATTGCGAGCGAAGCGAAGCAATCCAGCTTTTGCGAACAACGAAGAAAGCTGGATCGCTTCGTCGCTTCGCTCCTCGCAATGCCGGTCTCAGGCTATTTTCCCACGAACACCAGCAACGTGCCGTTGGCAGCCGCAGGCGCGACGCAGACAGCGCCTGCGCTGCGGACAGCTGCGCTGCCCGCCGCCTTCTCCGCAGCGGCGAGATCGGAGGTCGCCATCACCATGCCGGCACTGCCGCGCTCGGGCAATCCCGCGAACGAAACTTCCGGATAGCGCCGGGCCAACTGGTCTTTGGTGAGAAAGACAAAATCGGCGCGGTCCGAGCCCGAGGGCACCGCGATGGCGCCGTCGGGCTCCGCCCTGGTGCTGCCGTCGATCAGCCGGACGAGGTGGGCGGCGTCCGTGGCCGGCTCCGGCGAGACGATCAGCACCTGCTTCAAACGCTGCGCGCCGTTGGCATGTTTCATCAATTCGGGAATCCAGACGGTTTCCCGGGTCTTGTGCTGGCAGGCGAAGATGCGCAATCCGCCCGGCGCCTCGGCCACCGGCCATTGAAAGGTGGTGAATTTGGCTGCCGACAGGCTGCCATCCGGCATCGTCACCGGACGCTCGAAATCGGTCGGCCCGATCGGCTCATAGCCGCGGGCGCGGATCTCCGCGGCGCCATCGGCCGAATCGACCGCCGTGAAGGCGATGCGTTCGATGCCTTCGCGGTTGGCGAGAAAGGCGCGCGCCGGCGCATTGTGTTCGGTGTCGGCCAGCACGCCGAGCAATTCGATGTAATCGGGATCGAGCATGATGGTGTAGTTGCCCGATCCCATCTTGGCGCTGTGGGTGCCGCGCGGCGATATGGTGAAGCCGAGCCGCTTCCAGTTCGCGGCGGCGGCGTCGAGATCCCTGACCATGATGACGGCATGATCGATTCCGATGACATTCCTGAGCGGCACTCTGCTGTTTCCCCGGCATGAATTGGGCTCTAAGCTAACCAGATCATCGACGGCAAGGAAAGCATAACGATGCATACCGCAAATGTCCGCTGGCCCGACTCGCTATGGGCCGCGGCGACGCCATCAGGTCCGGAGTTGCCGGAACTCACAGGGACCGCCGAAGCTGATGTCATCGTGCTCGGCGGCGGTTTCACGGGGCTGTCGACGGCGCTGCATCTGCGCGAGGCCGGCGTCGACGTCGCCGTTGTCGAGGCGATGGAGCCGGGCTGGGGCGCCTCGGGGCGCAACAACGGACAGGTGATCCCTACCCTGTCGCGGCCCGATCCCGAAGACATCATCGCGAAACATGGCGCGGTCGGAGAACGTTTCGTCGCGCTGCTGCGCGACAGTGCTTCCACCCTGTTCGATGTCGCGAGACGCTACCAGATCCAGGCCGAGCAGGAACAGGCCGGCTGGGTGCAGCCGGTGCATTCGCCGGGGCGCATCAAGATCGCCGAGCGCCGGGTACGGCAATGGTCGAAATTCGGCGCCGATGTCGAGATGCTGTCGCGCGACCAGACCCGCGCGATGCTGGGCTCGGATGCCTGGTTCGGCGGCTTCTGGAACAAGACCGGCGGCCACATCAACCCGCTGGCGCTGGCGCGCGGCCTCGCCCGAATCGTGCTGGAGCAAGGCGGCCGGATTTATGCGCGCTCACCCGCGATCTCGTTCGAACGGCGGGGCGACCGCTGGGTGGTCAAGACCGAAAAGGGCGAGATCCGCGGCCGCGCCTTGATCGTGGCGACCAACGCCTATACCGGCGAATTCTCCAAAACCCTGATGCCCGAGATCGCGCACGAAGTGATGCCGGTATTGTCCTGGCAGATGGCGACGCAGCCGCTGTCGGAGGCGGCTCGTAAAACCATCATCCCCGGCCGGCAGGCGATGTCCGATACCCATGGCGAACTCTATTTTGCGCGCTACGACGCGCGCAACCGGCTGGTGACGGGCGGCGCGGTGATCGGGCCGGGCAACAAGGTGGAACGAATCAAGCAGCGTGTCGGCGAGCGCCTGCAGCGGCTGTGGCCGCAGATCGGGCCGGTCGAATTCGACTATGTCTGGAACGGCTATGTCGGCATGACCACGGATTTCCTGCCGCGCATCCATCGCCTCGGGCCCGACGCCTATGGCTGGACCGGCTGCAACGGCCGCGCGGTGGCGTTGTCGATCGCGCTGGGCGATGAACTGTCGAAGGCGGTGCGCGGCACAGCCGAGGCCGATCTGGCGCTGCCGTTCACCGAGCCGGTCGCGATTCCCGCGCATGGACTGATGCGCAAGCTGGCGCCGCTGATGCTGATGCTCTACCGGCGGCGCGACGCGCGCGAGATCGCCTGAGGCGCAACGTCAGGTGAACATCGACGTCTCGTGCCTTTTGGCGAACTCGCCGCCGGGAATCGAATCCAGCAGCGCCTTTGTGTAGGGATGCTGGGGACGGCCGAACACCTCGCCGGCCAGCCCCTGCTCCACCACCTCGCCGTCCTTCATCACGGCCACGAGGTCGCAGATCTGCGCGGCGACCCTGAGGTCATGGGTGATGAAGACGATGGAGAGGCCGAGCCGCTCGCGCAAGCCGGCCAGCAGTTTCAGCACCTGCGCCTGCACGGAGACATCGAGCGCCGACACCGCCTCGTCCGCGACCAGCACTTCCGGACGCAGCGCCAGCGCACGCGCGAGCCCAATGCGCTGGCGCTGGCCGCCGGAGAATTCGTGCGGAAAGCGGTCGCTGGCCGATGGATCGAGCCCGACCAGCGCGAACAGCTCCTTGGCATCCGCAATGGCCTGCGCGCGCGGCGTGCCGTGCACGATCGGCCCCTGCGCGACCAGCTCCGCCGCCTTGCGGCGGGGGTTGAGCGACGAAAACGGATCCTGAAACACCATCTGGATATGGCGGGTTTCGCGGCGGACCTGCTCGCGCGTCAGTTTCGCCCAGTCCCTGCCCTCCAGCACGATGGCGCCCGCATCGGGATCGATCAGCCGGACAATGCAGCGGGCGAGCGTCGATTTGCCGGAGCCGGATTCGCCGACGATGCCGAGCGTCGCGCCGCGCGGCAGTCTGAGCGACACGTTCTTCACCGCATGCGTCACCCGCGCGCCGCGTCCCAAAAATCCGCCGGTGCGGAATGTCTTCGAGACGTTGTCGATGGTCAGGATGATGTCGTCGGACAGTTGTCGCGGCGGCGGCGCGGTCAGCGGCGGCACCGCTGCGATCAGCTGTTGGGTGTAGGGATGCTGCGGGCGGTACAGCACCTCTGCGGCATCGCCCTGCTCCACGATACGGCCGTGCTGCATCACCGCGACACGATCGGCGATCTCGGCGACGACGCCGAAATCATGGGTGATGAACAGCACCGCGGTCTTCTTCCGCGTCTGCAGCTCGCGGATCAGCGTCAGGATCTGCGCCTGCGTGGTGACGTCGAGCGCGGTGGTCGGCTCGTCCGCGATCAGGAGCCGGGGGTCGAGCGCCAGCGCCATCGCGATCATGGCGCGCTGGCGCTGGCCGCCGGACAATTCATGCGGATAGGCTTTTGCGGCGCTTGCGGGATCGGGGATGCGAACGTCTTCCAGCAGCGCCAGCACCTTGCCGCGGATTTCAGCGCCCGACAGCCCGGTGTGAATCGAGAACATCTCGCCGATCTGGTCGCCGATGGTGCGCAGCGGATTGAGCGCCGTCATCGGCTCCTGAAAGATCATCGCGATGCCGGCGCCGCGCACGGCGCGCATCTCCGCCGTGGTCGCCTTCGCCAGATCGCGGCCTTCGAACATCACCCGGCCGGCGTCGATGCCGACCTCGTTCGGCAGCAGCCGCATGATGGCGTTGGCCATCACCGACTTGCCGGAGCCGGATTCGCCGACCACGCAGAGGATTTCGTTGGCGGCAATCGCGAGCGATGCGCCGGACACCGCATGCGAGCGGTCCGCGCCGGCAGGCAGGCGGACGCCGAGTCCCTCGATGGTCAGGATGGCCGGGGCTGCAACGTTCATCGGCCCTTGAGCCTCGGGTTCAATGCGTCGTTCAGGCCCTGCCCGACCAGCGACACCGCGAGAACCGTGACCAGGATCGCGATGCCGGGAATCGCCGAGACGTACCACTGCACCCGCAGCACGTCGCGGCCGAGGCCGATCAGATTACCCCAGGAAGCCACGTTCGGATCCGAGAGGCGGAGGAAGGCCAATGCGCTTTCGAGCAGGATCGCTACCGCCATGATGACGCTGGCATAGACGATGATCGGCGGCAGGGCATTGGGCAGGATCTCACCGAGGATCAGCTGAATATCCTTCATGCCCAGCGTCCGCCCGGCCTGCACGAATTCGCGGTTGCGCAGCGACAGGAACTCGGCGCGGGTCAGCCGGGCCGGCGCCGGCCACGACACCACACCGACCGCAATAGTGACCGTGGTCAGGGTCGAGCCGAACACCGCCACCAGCACCAGCAGCAGCACGAAGTTGGGCAGCGTCTGGAACGCCTCGGTGATGCGCATCAAGACGTTGTCGACCCAGCCGCCGTAATAGCCGGCGAAGGCGCCGATCAGGATGCCGATGGCAATGGCGATGAGGGTGGCGACGCCGCCGATCAGGAGCGAAATCCGCGCGCCGTAGAGGATTTGGGCGGCGATATCGCGGCCGGAATTATCGGTGCCTAGCAGGAAGCGCGGATTCGAGAACGGCCAGATCAGCGGACGTCCGGCCAGCGCCAGCGGCTCGCGCGGATAGAACCAGCTGGCGCTGAGCGCCATCGCCACCACGATCAGCAGCAGCACGAGGCCGGTGACGGCAGCGGGACTGCGAAAATATCGTTTGACCGCGTCCACGCGCTAGCCCTCCGCCGCGATGCGTGGATCGAGCCGCGCGTAAACCAGATCGACGGCGAAGTTCACGATGATCACCAGCAATGCCGAGACGAAGACGATTCCCAGGAGCGTATTGAGGTCGCGCTGCACCACGGATTCATAAGCGAGCCGGCCGAGCCCGGGCAGCGAAAACACGCTCTCGACCACGACAGAGCCGCCGAGCATGGTGCCGGCCTGCAGCCCGATCAGCGTCACCATCGGCAGCAGCGCGTTGCGCAGCACGTGGCGGATCACCACCCGGGTCTCGTCGAGCCCCTTGGCACGCGCGGTGCGGACATAATCGAGATTGAGCACTTCCAGCATCGAGGCGCGCATGATGCGCAGATAAATCGCGAGGAAGATCAACCCGAGCGTCAGCGTGGGCAGCACGAGGTGGCGGGCGATGTCGAGCGTGCGCCGGATGCCGGTCTGCACTTCCCCGATGTTCTCGAAGCCGCCGGCCGGCAGCCACTGCAGATAGATCGAGAACACCACGATCGCCATCAATCCGAACCAGAACGACGGGGTGGCGTAGAAGATCAGGCCGAGGATCGAAATCAGCGTGTCGGGCCATTTGTTGACGCCGCGCGCGGCAATGACACCGAACACGATACCGAAGAAGAAGGCGAACGACAGCGATGCCGTCATCAGCAGGATGGTCGGCGGCAACCGTTCCAGAATCACCGTTGCGACCGGCTTGCCATAGATCGAGGAGAAGCCGAGATCGAGCCGGATCAGGCGCCAGAGGTAATTGCCGAGCTGCGCCGGGATCGAGAGATCCAGCCCGTAGAACTTGCGCAGCTCCTTCGCCGTGGCGGCGTCGCCGCCGCCCATCTGCGCCATCATGGCGTCGACGGTGTCTCCGGGCGCGAACTGCAGCAGCAGAAATACGCCGATCAGGATCAGGACCAAGGTGGGAATCGAGGCGGCCAGACGCCGCCCCGCTAATCTCAAGATGCGCATCGGGTCATCTTGTCGGAGTTTTCATCACGCGGAAAGCCAAAGATCGTGCCAGCTCGACGACCCCCAGCGCGGCGTGTTGGAGTGATTGCGCGCCCGGGCGCTGATCACGGTCACGAAGATCTGCTCGATCGGCATCCAGACCGGCAGTTCCGTGTTCACCTGCTTGACGAACTCGGCATAGAGCGCCTTGCGCTTGAGCGGATCGACTTCGGT
>CALROE020000087.1:0-8760 GCA_943369715.1 Bradyrhizobium ivorense | reverse complement strand
CGGCTCGACCAGCCGCGGATTGCAATCGATCAGCAGCGGTGCCGCTCCATCGTCCCGCATGATGCAATCGACCGACAACGCGCCGTGCCAGCCGAGTGCTCGTCCGATTTGGGCGACGTGGCGGCGCAGCTGTGGCCTGGCAACGCTTTGCTTGATCGCCTCGCCGCCCCCGGCGCCGGCGGCGATCTGCCGATAGGCATGAAAGCCGAGCAATTCGCCGCGGCAGAACACCGCTTGCGCCTTCTCGATGGTGCCCGCGACGAATGCCTGCACCAGAATTTCATCGGCGAAGGCGCCGCTGGCGTTCAGTTCCTGCAGCGCGCGATCCAGATCATCGCTGTTGCGGACGAACCAGATGCCGCGGCTGGCAGTGCCGACCGAGGTTTTGACGACGGACGGAAATTCTATCGCGTCGCGCAGTCCGGCTTCGGAATTTACGATGAGCGTCGCCGGCTGCGGCAGGCTCAATCGGTCGAGCAACCGGCTGAACCCGGCCTTGCTGTGCGCGGCGCGATAACTTGCAAAATCCGGCAGCGCCAGCCCGACGCGATCCCTCAGCCGCTCCTGCACGCGCGCGAACAAAAAACCCTGTTCGTGGGTGGGCAGCAGCACATCGTATTGTCCAGTAGCCAACAGCCGTTCGACAAAACCAAGAAAGCCCGCGGGATCGTCCCGCAGCCCCGGGCAACGATGAAATTTGCGGACAAAGCGCGAGAACCGCACCAGGCAGAATGGTGCGGGATCGCAGACCTCGATGTGGTGACCCGACAGTCCGAGAATCGTGATCGCCTCGCGCGCGGACGTACTGTTTCCCTCGGGAACCAGCACTCGGAGCGGGCCTGGAACATGCGCGGAATCGGCCATATCGAATCATCCCCGCATCCGCGCGCTTTGTCTCGCGGTTTGACACTTGCCCTCCGCTGGAGGGGCCAAGAATAGCGCTCGCTTTCACCGTTCGCGAGGGCTGCCATGCAGCGGTATTCATGGACAAATAACCGTCAGCCGGTATTTTGACGCGCCTTGCCGGGCCGCACATCAACGGGGTTTTTAGCGCAGATATGGTCGACGTTCTCGCCGCACCGCAACAGACCAGGAATCAAGGAAAGACGGACAGTTCGCTGCGGACGCTGGCGGCGATTTCGCTCGCCCATTGGGTCAGCCATTTCCATCTGTTCGTGCTGCCCATGCTGTTCCCGTTTCTGAAGGAGCAACTCGGCGTCGGCTATATCGAGCTTGGCTTTGCGATCACCGTGCTCGGCATCGTCTCCGGCCTGACGCAAGCCCCGATCGGCTACCTCGCCGACCACATCGGCGCCCGAAAAGTGCTGCTGATGGGACTGACGCTCGGCGGCCTGGCGCTGATCATGCTCGGCCTCAATCTGAGCTATCCTTGGCTGCTGGTCTGCGCCGGACTGCTGGGGCTGGCCAACAGCGTCTATCATCCCTGCGATTACGCGATCCTGTCGGCGCATATGGATGAAGCGCGGATGGGCCGCGCGTTTTCGATCCACACCTTTGCCGGCTTCCTCGGCGGCGCGGTGGCGCCCGCCATCATGGCCGCATTGGTGGCGACGGTCGGCGGAACCGGCGCGCTGATCGCCGCCGGCGCCGTGGGGCTGCTGGTGGCGCTGGTGCTGATCGTGGTCGGCATTCCCGACGCCAGCGCTGCGGACCGTCACGTCGATGGCGTGCCGGCGCCGAAGCAGAGCATCATCACGCCGGCCATCATCATGCTGACGGTCTTCTTCATGCTGCTGGGCCTGTCCAACGCCGGCATCAGCAATTTCGGCGTGGTCGCGCTGATGACGGGCTATGGCGAATCATTCTCGACCGCCAATCTGGCGCTGACCGCCTTTCTCGCCTGCAGCGCCATTGGCGTACTGGCCGGCGGCTATCTCGCCGACCGCACCAGCCGCCATGGTCAGGTCGCAGCCGCGTGTTTTGCCGTCAACGCAATCATCATGCTGCTCATTGCCACCACGACTCTGCCGTCGCTGCTGCTGACGGGAATGATGGCGGTGGCCGGATTTCTCGGCGGAGTGATCGCGCCATCGCGCGACATGCTGGTGCGCAACGCCGCCCCCCCGGGCGCGGCCGGCCGCGCCTTTGGCATCGTCTCCACCGGCTTCAACCTCTCCGGCATCTTCGCGCCGTTGCTGTATGGCTGGATCATGGACCAGAGCCTGCCGCACTGGGTGTTCGGCGCTTCCGTCGTGTTCATGACGCTGACCGTGCTGCTGGCGCTGGTTACCGATCGCAGGCAACGCGCCGCCTGATGCATTCCTGAGCCGCATCACGGGCGGTTGACAGGTCAGCGCCGCATCCCATGATGCGGCATAAGAATTCGAACCCCGGGAAGATACGCCATGGCCTCCAATCCAGATCTCGTGATCCGTGGCGGCAGCATTGCCGACGGCCTCGGCGGCGAACTGTTCGAAGCGGATGTCGCGGTCACGGACGGCTGCATTACCGGGGTCGGCAAAATCGCAGCCAGGGGAACCGAAGAGATCGACGCCCGCGGCAAACTGGTCACGCCGGGCTTCGTCGACGTCCATACCCATTATGACGGCCAGGTCACCTGGAGCCAGGACATCACGCCCTCGTCGCAGAACGGCGTCACCACCGCGATCATGGGCAATTGCGGCGTCGGCTTCGCGCCGTGCAGGCCTTCAGATCATGTCCGGCTGATTCAGCTGATGGAAGGCGTCGAGGACATTCCCGAACCGGTGCTGAGCGCCGGGATTCCCTGGGCCTGGGAAAGCTTTCCGGACTACATGGACTGGCTATCAAAACGCCGCTTCGACATGGATATCGGCGCGCAACTGCCGCATGCCGCGTTGCGGGTTTATGTGATGGGCGAACGCGGCGCCAATCGCGATCCCGCCACGGCGGAGGATAACCGCGCCATGGCCGCGCTCGCCGGCGATGCCGTGCGCGCCGGCGCACTGGGATTTTCGACCTCGCGCACCCTCAACCACCGCACCTCGACCGGCGACTACACGCCGACGCTGAAGGCCAGCGAGGACGAGCTGACGGCGATCGCCGGCGCCATGCAGAATACCGGTCGCAGCGTGTTCCAGTTCGTGCTGGACCTTTCGACCATCAACGAAGACCTGCCGATGATGCTGCGGATAGCCGAGAATACCAAAATCCCGGTGTCGTTTTCGATCACCCAGAACGACAAGGCGCCGCGGCGCTGGCGCCAGACGCTCGACACCATCAATGAAGCTTCCGCCCGCGGGCTGTCGATCACCGCCCAGATCGCCGCGCGCCCGGTCGGGCTGCTGCTCGGGCTGGAGCTGTCGCGCAATCCGTTCCAGACCCTGCCGAGCTACAGGGCGATCGCGCACCTGCCGCTGGCGGAACGCTTGAAGCGCCTGCATCAGCCTGAGGTCCGCGCCGCCATCCTGAGCGAGACGCCGACCGCGACCGACGATCCGCTGTTCTTCCGGCCGAACTACGACAAGATGTTCCTGCTCGGCGATCCCCCCGACTATGAACAGCCGCCGGAGAATACGCTGGGCGCGCAGGCCCGCCGCCAGGGCCGGCAGCCGGAAGAACTGGCCTATGAGGCGATGCTGTCGGACGACGGGCGCGGCATGCTCTACGTGCCGTTCCTGAATTACGCTGACGGCAATCTCGATGCCGTGCGCGAAATGCTGACCGATCCGAACTCGGTGCCGGGCCTGTCCGACGGCGGCGCGCATTGCGGCATCATCTGCGACGCCAGCTTCCCGACCTATCTCTTGACACACTGGACCCGCGACCGCAGCCGCGGCGAAAAGCTCTCGATCCCGTTCGTGGTGGCGGCGCAGTCACGCAAGACCGCGCTGTCGGTCGGCCTGCGCGACCGCGGCGTGATCGCGCCGGGCTACAAGGCCGACATCAACGTCATCGATTATGACAAACTGCATCTGCATCCGCCGAAGGTGCATTACGACTTACCCGTAGGCGGCCGCCGCCTGCTGCAGCAGGTCGACGGCTACGACGCCACCATCGTGTCCGGCGTGGTGACGCAGCGCGGCGGGGTCGCGACCGGTGCGCGACCGGGCCGGCTGGTGCGCGGCGCGCAGGGCGAAACGCGGAAGTTCGGCGCCGCGGCAGGTTAGCGCGCTTCCTTCTCCCCTCCTCCCGCGCGGCTCTTCGCCGCGTGGTTGGGAGGGGTCGGGGGTGGGGGGTCTATCAGCGCATACGACTGCCATTGAATTTGCGGAAGCGCCCCCCACCCCCGACCCCTCCCCGCCACGCGCAAGGGCGCGTGGCGGGAGGGGAGAAGATCGCGCTCGTTACGCCGCGTTTCTTCCCTGCGCCATTTGCGCGCCGAGCAGGCCTGCCTCCACCAGCGCTTCCCGAATCCGCGCGATTTCCGCGTCGGATATCTTCACCAGCGGCGGACGCACCACGGCGCGCGGCAGTTTGCCGAGCAGCACCAGCGCTTCCTTCATGCGGTTGTGCATGTCGATGAAGGGATCGGCGTAGAACACCCGCGCGGTCGGATAGATCCGGTCGTTGAGCCTTCGGGCTTCCGCGAGGTCGTTGGCCTTGACGGCGCGGAAGAGCCTCGCCTGCAGATCGGAGATGACGCTGCCTGAGCCGGACAGCAGGCCGTTGCAGCCGAGCACCAGCGAACTCAGGAGCCATGCGCTGTTGGTGGAGAGCACGTTGATGGGATGCTTGCGCCCCTGCAGCGCGCGAATCTGGCTCTCGTGCTGCGGCACCTGCGGCGTCCAGTCCTTGATGGCGCGGATGGTCGGCACTTCGTCGAACAACCGCTCCAGCGTCGCTGCCGGATAGCCCTGCCCGGTGGCCAGCGGATACTGAAAGACAATGATCGGAAGATCACTCGCGTCCGCGATGGCCTTGAAATGGGCCAGCGCCATCTCCGGGGACTGGCCCATGGTGAAGGGAGCCGGTGGAAACACCAGCAGCGCCGAAGCCCCGCCGTCCTGCGCCTCGCGTGCGATCCGCGCCGCCTGCAGGCTGCCATCGGCCCAGACACCGTGAATGATCGGCAGCGTGCCGCCGAGTTCCTCGCCCGCGATCGCCATGACGCGGCGCTGCTCGTCCTCGGTGCAGGAGGCGACCTCGGTCGAGTGGGCATTGATCGTGATCGCCGACAGGCCCTGCACGGAGCCGACGTCGCGCAAGTGGGCCCGAAAGCTCGGCTCGTCGATCGACAGGTCCGTGTGGAACGGCAGCAGCACCGCGGGAATGACGCCATGAGGCACGAAGTCGGGATGGCGGCTCATGACTCGTCTCCTTCAGCAGTGTTTTTCTTACCTGCCCCGCAAGCGGGAGAGGGACAGGCAGAATAGCTCACGCGAATTTGGGCTGCGCCGCCTGCGCCAGCAGCCGTGCGCGTTCGGAGTTGGGCCACAGCAGCAGCAACCCGAGCAGACCGGACACGACCATGATGACCGCATTGATGGTGAAGCCGGTCATGTAGCCTTCGAGCGGGGTCGCCGCATGCTTGATCACGGCGCCCATCACCCACGGCGCCAGGATTCCGGCGAACGTATAGATCGCGCTGTAGATGCCGATCACTGCGCCCCGCTGTTGCACCGGCGTGAATTCCCCCAGCATCGGCGGACAGACCACATAGATCGCGCCGCACAGGCCGGGGCCGAGCACCAGCAGCACGACCTGCAGGCCGGCGCCGTTGGCATACGGCATCGCCGCCAGAATCAGGCCACCGAGGATCAACGGCACCGAGCCGAGCACGCCCCGGGCGCCGCGGGTGGTGAAACCCCGCGTCAGCATGACCTGCGAGATCCAGCCGGCCAGCAGCACGATGACGGCGCCGAACACCCAGGGCAGCACCGTGATCCACCCCGCATCCTTTTGCGAGAAGCCCAGTCCCTCGATGATGAAGGATGTGAACCAGGTCAGGCCGAGCGACAGCGCCCAATAGGAGCCGAAGGCCGCGGCACAGCAGCCGATGAAAGTGCGCGACGTCAGGAGCTGGAAATAGGGCACGCGGGGATCGGCCGCCGCCATCGCCACGGTCTGCACCAGCGGTCCTTCCTTGCCCAACGCCAGCCACGCCGCCACCCACATCAGGCCGACCACGCCGAGCGCGCCGAAGGCGTAATGCCAGCTGTGATTGACGATGATCCAGTTCAGCGCCGGCACCGCGAGGATCACGCCGAACGCCGAGCCCTGCGCCAGGATGGCGGTGGGGAGCGTGCGCTTCTCGTCGGGAAACCATTTGTAGATCGCATGGGCCGCGACCGCGAATGCCGGTCCCTCGCCGGCGCCGAGGATGATTCGGCAGATCACCAGCGTGGTGAAACTGACGGTGCCGACCATCGGGAACTGGGCGATCGCCCAGATCACCGCCATCACCAGCAGCACCCAGCGGGTGTCGATGCGGTTGACGATGAAGCCGACCGCCAGGGCCGAGATCGAAAACAGGAAGAAAAACGAAGACCCCAGGAATCCGAATTGCTCGGGGTCGAGCTGCAGCTCCGCCTTGATCGGAACGCCGGCGAGGTTGACCACGATCTTGTCAGCGAAATTGACCAGCATGAACAGGAACAGGAGGAACGTGATGGTCCAGGCGCCCTTGGGCGTGGGTTGCGTGGTCATGAGGTCCCCCGTTCTTGACTAGCTGGCCTGTTGGTCGGCCTCGCCGGATGCTACCCGCGGGGCAACCGGCAATGCAACCGGGCATTTCTGGACGGATTGCCGGCCGCAGCTCCCCGCGCGCCCATCACGATCGCGTCGCCGCCCGATTGAGACCGTGATCTCCCGCAGCGGCCTTGGTATACTTCGGCGATCCCGAAAGGGCTTTCAAGGAGGCATCGCATCCGCTTGGCATTGCAACCGGCCATCCCATCGTGCTGAGCGTCAGAAACCTGACCAAGAGTTATCGCTCCGCCGGCGAGCAGGTCGCGGTGCTGCGCGGGGTCAACCTCGATATCGCCGCGGGCGAGCGCGTCGCTTTGACCGGCGAATCCGGCAGCGGCAAGAGCACGCTGCTGCACCTGATCGCCGGGCTGGATGCGGCCGATGGCGGCGAGATCACGCTTGCCGGTGCATCCGTTGCCCACCTCAGCGATGCCGGCCGGGCGGAATTGCGGCGCGACCGGCTCGGCCTGGTTTTTCAGCAATTCAACCTGATCCCGAGCCTGAGCGTCCAGGACAATCTGGCGTTTCAGTCCCGCATCGCCGGCCGTCACGACGCCGCCTGGCATGCCGAACTGGTCGAGCGTCTCGGGCTCGGCGCGCTGCTAAAACGCTATCCCGAGCAATTGTCCGGCGGACAGCAGCAGCGGGTGGCGATCGGCCGCGCGCTGGCGACAAAACCGCTGCTGCTGCTCGCCGACGAGCCGACTGGCAATCTCGACGAGGCGACCGCCGACGACGTGCTGGCGCTGACCCGCGATCTGGTGACGCGGACCGGCTGCGGCTTCCTGATGGTGACGCACAGCGAGCGGCTCGCCGCCACGCTCGACCGCCGCATCCATCTCCATGCCGGACTGATCGCATGAGCCGCGCCCTGTGGATTCTCGCGGTTCTGCTCAGCCACTGGCGGCGGCATCCGATGCAGCTGGCCACCCTGCTGATCGGGCTGATCTCCGCGACCGCGCTGTGGAGCGGCGTGCAGGCGCTGAACGCGCAGGCGCGCATCAGTTACGATCGCGCGGCCGCGACCTTCGGCGGCGCGCGCACCGCCATGCTGGTCGGCCGCGACGATGCGAGCTTCCCGCAGGCCCTGTTCGTCGAGCTGCGCCGCGCGGGCTGGAACGTGTCGCCGGTGCTCGAAGGCCGCATCCAGATCGGCGGACGCTCGTTGCGGCTGCTCGGCATCGAGCCGGTCACGCTGCCGGGCGAAGTCGGCAACGCGCCGACGGTCGGTCGATCAGGCTTGCAATCCTTCGTCACGCCGCCGGGCGAAATGCTGGTGGCGCGCGAGGTGCTGGCCGATCTCAATCTGCCGGAAGGCGCGCGACCTTCGACCAGCAGCGGCACCCTGCTGCCGCCGTTGCGGGTGCAGCCGCAACTGGCGCCGGGCGTGCTGGTCGTCGATATCGGCATCGCCCAGCAACTGTTGAACATGCCCGACCAGCTCTCCCGATTGATGATCGGCAAAACCAAAGGCCCGCGCGCGGCGCTCGAAACCGTCGCCGGTGACAGGCTGCGTCTGGTCGAACCGGATGCGGCAAGCGATCTCGAACGGCTCACCGACAGTTTTCACCTCAACCTGACGGCGTTCGGTCTGCTGTCCTTCGTGGTCGGCCTGTTCATCGTCAATTCGGCGATCGGACTGGCGTTCGAGCAGCGGCGGCCGATGCTGCGGACTCTGCGCGCCTGCGGCGTGTCGGCGCGGATGCTGAACGCGGTGCTGGTGATCGAGCTGGTGGCGCTGGCGCTGATCGCCGGTGTCATCGGCCTGGTCTGCGGGTACGGTATCGCGGCATCCCTGCTGCCCGATGTGGCGGCAAGCTTGCGTGGGCTGTATGGCGCGCAGATCCCCGGACAGCTGACGCTGCGGAGCGAATGGTGGATCGCCGGCCTCGCCATCTCCGTGCTGGGCGCGCTGGCGGCGGCGACGGCAAGCCTTGTGAAAGCCGCCCGCCTTCCGGTGCTGGTCGCAGCGCAGCCGCAGGCCTGGCAACAAGCGCAGCAGCACTGGCTGCTGTTCCAGAGTGCGGTCGCGCTAACCGTGTTCGCCGCCGCCGGTTTCCTGCTGTGGTACGGCGACTCGCTGGTGTCTGGGTTCGCCGTGCTCGCCGCCTTGCTGCTGGCCGCCGCCCT
>CALROE020000086.1:0-8816 GCA_943369715.1 Bradyrhizobium ivorense | reverse complement strand
TTGGCCGCTCGCGGTAGGCATTCTTGCGCCGCGACGCGGGAAATTTGATCGATGTCAGCCTCGGCACGAAGATCGCCTTGAACCCCGCAGCCTGGGCGCGATTGAAGAAATCGGCCTCGGGCGCGATGCTCATCGTGCGATAGTCGTTCCAGCCTCCGATCTTGTCGAACACGCTCCGCCTGTGCACCGTGCAGGAGGGCGGCCCGCCCAACCCGTAGTGTGGCTTGGGCAGAACGGGTATTCCAACGTGCTGATCCGGCAAGACGCGGATCAACAGGGAATGAGCGAAGGCGCAGCCGCTCTCCTCCAGTGCGTCCGCCGTGCATTGCAGATGGTGACGGAACCACAGATCGTCATGTCCCAGATAAGCGATGAACTCGCCTCGGGCTTCCTGCAATCCCCGGTTATTCGGTTCGGTCTGGTGGCCGGTATTTTTCGGCAGATTGATCCATCGGACACGCGGATCCCCGACCGCCGCAACCACCTGTTCGGAGTCGTCCGTGCATCCGTCGCCGACCACGAGCAACTCGAAGTCCCGCATGGTCTGATCCAGCACGCTGTCGATGGCGTAGCGCAGAACGCTGCTCCAGTTGTACGTCGCAATGATCACGGTAACGCGGGGGGATGGCATCGCCAGGTCTTTTAGGCCAAATCTGCCAGATGAGCCATAGCGCATAACGCCGGGCAGGCCGTGGCATTCCCGGGCTCCGAAGACGGATTCTGTCCGTACTCGATGAAATACCGCAACGGGAACCGGGAAAAAGCAGCCGTCGGCGGCGTCGGCTTGATCCATGCGACCGTCGGTAGTAATCGGGTGGTACTCAAATCCTCTGGAAGATAGCGCCATATGTGCGGAATCGTCGGCTTTCTCGGCAGCGCCGGATCGGCAACGCAGGACGCCGTCGTCGCGCGGCGGATGGCTGACCTGATCAGGCATCGCGGGCCGGACGATGACGGCGTCTGGGCGGATGCGGAGGCCGGCATCGCGCTGGCGCAGCGGCGTCTGGCCATTGTCGATCTCACTCCGGCGGGGCATCAGCCGATGCACTCGTCGTGCGCGCGTTACGTCATCGTGTTCAACGGCGAGATCTACAATTACGAAGAGATTCGCCGTCAACTCGACGGCGAGGCGGCGCATCCGTGGCGGGGGCATTCCGATACCGAAGTCCTGGTCGAAGCCATCTCGCGCTGGGGGCTGAAACGCGCCCTCGAAGCTTGCGTGGGCATGTTCGCCTTCGCCCTGTGGGACCGCCGCGAGCGCACCCTGGTCCTTGCCCGCGACCGTCTCGGTGAGAAGCCGCTGTATTACGGCCGCATCGGCAGGAGCTTTGCCTTCGCCTCCGAACTCAAGGCCTTTCGGGGGCATCCGGCCTGGAATCCCGAGGTGGACCGCAACGCCGTGGCGTTGCTGATGCGCCACAATTACGTGCCGGCGCCTTACTCGATCTACAAGGGGTTTTACAAACTGCGGCCGGGTCATTTCCTGGTGCTGACCGACGGCGATCGCGAGCCGCGCATTGAATCCTGGTGGAGCGCGCGCGATGCCGCGGAGAAGGGACGCGCGCACGCCTTCGAGGGCAGTCCTGACGAAGCCGTCACCGCGCTCGAGAGGTTGCTCAAGCAATCCATCAAGGGGCAAATGATGGCGGACGTGCCACTGGGCGCGTTCCTCTCGGGCGGCATCGACTCATCCGCGGTTGTCGCGCTCATGCAGTCGATGAGCAGCCAGCCGATCCGGACCTTCACCATCGGCTTTCACCAGGCCGAGTACAATGAAGCCGAGCGGGCCAAGGAAGTCGCGCGGCACCTCGGCACCGACCACACCGAACTCTACGTTTCCGAGCGGGAAGCGATCGATGTGATCCCAAACCTGCCGGAGATTTACTGCGAACCATTCTCGGATTCATCGCAGATCCCGACTTACCTGGTTTCGAAACTGGCGCGCCAGAGCGTCACGGTCTCGCTCTCGGGCGATGGCGGCGATGAATTGTTTTCCGGTTACACGCGCTACGCGCTCGCCGACGAATTCTGGAAAAAACTCGCGCGCGTTCCCCGCTCGCTGCGCCGCGCAACCGCGGGCCTTGCGACGTTTCCCTCTCCGGCATTCTATGACCGGCTGGCCGGTCCATTGATGACGCTGATGCCGGAACATCGCCGCCAGGCGCGGGTGGGCGACAAGGTTCACAAGGCGGCCGGGCTGTTGTCGATGCGGACCGTCGATGAAGTCTACCTGCATCTTTGCTCGCACTGGAGCAATCCGGCGGACATCGTGGTCGGCGGTCGCGAACTGCCGACCATGCTGACGGGGCTCGATCCGCTGCCAGGCCTGCCCGGCAACGTTGAGCGGATGATGTATGTCGACCTGATGAGCTATCTGCCCGACGACATCCTGGCAAAGGTCGACCGGGCGGCGATGGCGGTGAGCCTCGAGACTCGCGTGCCGATGCTGGATCATCGCGTCGTCGAGTTTGCGATGTCGCTGCCGCTTGCCATACTGCGTGCCGAGAACATGACCAAATGGCCGCTGCGGCAGCTGCTCTACAAACATGTTCCGAAGGAACTGGTCGAACGTCCCAAGATGGGGTTCGGCGTGCCGATCGACAGCTGGCTGCGTGGCGCGCTGCGCGACTGGGCAGAGGATTTGCTGAGCGAGACGCGGCTGAAGGCCGATGATTTCTTCGACCCCGCGCCCATCAGGCGGGCCTGGCAGGAGCATCTGTCGGGACGACGAAATCATCAGTATCTTCTGTGGGACGTTCTGATGTTCCAGGCATGGCGGGCGGCGCAGAAGAACGACCAGCCGGCGCTGGCGGCATGACGCACAGATGACAACGCCCGCCTGTGAGGTCGTTCACAGACCTTAATTATGCGTTCATGTGTTACTTGCCCTTGCAGAGCCAATGTAGTCTCATACGCTGCAATTGCGGGTTGCGATCTCGATTCGCTCGGAATGGAACCAGCGGCCTTCGACGGCGTTAAAATTGTGGCGGACATATACTGGAATTTTCAACCAACCAGGCAGGCGCTTGTCGAACAGGTCGTGCGGGTTGGTAGAGTGTCCGAAAGGCAAAACGTAGTTGGCGCCGTGCTGGCGTGTTGGCCAGCGACCGTGACGGGATGAACATGATACTCGTAACAGGGGCCGGTGGCTTCGTCGGGACGGCGCTCATTGCTGAACTGGCCAAGCGAGGGATGCCGTATCGGGCTGTCACGCGTAAGCCACGCGCGGGCTTTTTCTGCATTGGGGATATGGATCCCCGGACGGACTGGACTGCTGCGCTCGACGGCGTCGACGCCATCATACATCTGGCGTCCCGCGCTCACGTCATGAACGAGACGGTTGCCGATCCCGCCGCTCATCTTCGCTCCGTCAACGTCGAATCGACGCTGAATCTGGCGTCGCAGGCCATCAAGGCTGGCGTGAAACGGTTGGTGTTCATCAGTTCGATCAAGGTGAACGGCGAAGCGACCATGCCTGGTCGTCCGTTCACGGCCGAAGACACGCCCTGTCCCCAGAATCCCTATGCGCAATCCAAGCATGATGCGGAGCAGGGCCTGTTCGCGCTGGCGAGAGACTCCGGCTCCGATTTCAAGGTGACCGTCATCCGTCCGCCGCTGGTTTATGGCCCCGGGGTGAAGGCAAATTTCGCGACCATGATGGATTGGGTCAATCGCGGAATTCCGTTGCCGCTCGGCTCCGTCAATAACAAGCGCTCGTTTGTCTTCGTCGGCAATCTGGTCGATCTCATCATCCTGAGCGCGATCCATCCCAAAGCGGCGGGGCAGGTCTTCCTTGTCAGTGACGGCGAGGACATTTCGACGACCGAGCTGTTCAAGAAGATGGCGCAGGCGCTTGGGCGGCCGTCATGGATGATGCCGCTGCCGACGCCGCTCCTTAACCTCGGAGCCGCGATGATCGGGCAGCGCGCGGTCACCAGCCGGCTGACCGACTCGTTGCAGGTAGATGTAACCAAGACCCGGGAACTGCTCGGCTGGGAGCCTCGCAAGAGCGTCAGCGAAGGTCTGCAGCAAACCGCGCGTTCTTTTCAAAGACTCGACCTTGACCCGGTAGCGCAATCGGCTTAGGCGGCTCGGACACCGCGTCCGTCAGTGGACCGCTGTATGGTTGACCTGATGGTTCGACCATCACCGACGGGCCCGCCATGAAAAGAACCTTAGACTTGCTCGTTTCCGCATGCGGACTGATCTTCCTGATGCCCGTCATGCTGATCATTGCATGGTTCGTGGCAAGATCCTCGCCGGGAGGCGTCCTGTTCGTCCAGACCCGCGTCGGCAAATCCGAAAAGCCTTTCCAGTGCTACAAGTTTCGGACCATGGCGCATGGCGCTCCCGTTGCCGGTTCGCATGAAGTGGCCGACAGCTGGATTACGCCGACCGGGCGACGCTTGCGGTCGTCGAAGCTCGACGAGTTGCCGCAACTTTTCAACGTGCTGCGCGGCGACATGAGCCTGGTCGGCCCGCGGCCCTGCCTTCCCAACCAGGACGCCGTGATCGCGGCGCGCCGTGCCCGCAATGTGTTCAGCATCCGTCCCGGAATCACCGGGACGGCCCAACTGGCTGCCATCGACATGTCGACGCCCGAGAAACTCGCCGAAGCCGATAGAAGCTATATCGAGAGCCAGTCATTGTCCGGCGATTTGCGGATCATCGCGGCCACCGTGCTGGGCGGCGGCTCCGGAGACGCGGCGAGCCGTTGAAAGGCGCCGGGATCGGCACGCGAGAAGCCTGCCCCTGATTCCCAACCCCCGGATGCTAAATGCGCCCCGCCGGTATATAAGCCGTAGCGGGGGAATTCGCCGGCTGCCAAAAATGCCCCGCAAGCAGGCCCGGTTCGTAACGGAGTGCAGCAAATTGTGTATTCCTGTGCGGGAGAGGGCCTGTTAATCGACCATGCGGCTGATGGCTGATTCCAGCCGCGCCTTCCAGAATTTGCAAGCTTTTGGAATGGCTTAGGACGACAAGGCTTGGGGTCATAAGGGGAATTTGATGCGAGTCGGCGTTATTGGCGCAGGTGTCATGGGCACCAACCACGCGCGTGTTCTGGCCGGGCTGCCGGACACCACGATGGTCGGAATCGTCGATCCCCTGGCCGAGCATCGTGCCCGCGCCACGGAACTGGCCGGCTGCCGCGCCTTCGCCACCCTGGACGAGTTGATCGCCGAAGGTGTCGATGCGGTGACCATTGCCGCGCCGACGCATCTTCATCACGAGGTTGCTCTCGCCTGTATCGCCCGTGGCATTCACATCCTGGTCGAAAAGCCGATCGCATCCACGGTCGAGGAGGGACGCGAGATCGTCGAGGCGGCCAGCCGCGCTGGCGTCACGCTGATGGTGGGGCACGTCGAACGCTTCAACCCGGCGGTCGCCGCCATCAAGCAGGCGCTGGCGGGCGAGGATATTCTTTCCATCGCGATCACGCGCGTCGGTCCGTTTCCGCCGCGCATGTCGAACGTCGGCGTGGTGATCGACCTTGCTGTGCACGACATCGATCTGATCCGCTGGTTCACCGAGTCCGATATTGTCGAGGTGCAGCCGCAATTGTCCAGCGCCATCGCCGAGCGCGAGGATATCGCGCTGCTGCAGTTCCGCACCGCCTCCGGCGTGCTCGCCCATATCAACACCAACTGGCTGACGCCGTTCAAGGCGCGCAGCGTCACGGTCGCGACCCGCGGCAAATATGTGATGGGCGATCTCTTGACCCGTCAGGTCACCGAATGCTTCGGCTTCAAGCCGGACGGCAGCTATTCGATGCGCCATCTGCCGGTCGGTCATGTCGAGCCGCTGCGCGCCGAACTGATTTCGTTTCTCGGCGCCGTCAAGTCCGGCGCGGCACCCGCCGTTACCGGCGCCGAAGGCGTCGCCAGCCTCGAAATTGCAATCCGCTGCCTGGAAACGCCCGCAAGGCCCGCCGCGTCATCCGCCCGCAAGGGGCCGCGCCGCGTCGTCGGCTAGCGATGGCTGTTAAGATCCCTGCAAAGATCCCTGTATGACCCACTCGCCATCCCCCCGAGGTTCCATGAACCAGCATTTGCGTCCAGAACCCGTACCGTTCATCGACATCGCCGCGCAGCGCCGCCGGCTCGGCACCTCGATCGATCAGGCGGTGACGCGCGTGCTCACGCATTGCCAGTTCATCAACGGTCCGGAAGTGACCGCGCTCGAGGCCGCGCTCGCCGACTACAGCGGCGCCAAACATGTCGTGACCTGCGCCAGCGGCACCGACGCGCTGCTGATGGTGCTGATGGCCAAGGGGGTCGGCCGCGGCGATGCGGTGTTCTGTCCGTCGTTTACGTTTTGCGCCACCGGCGAGGCGGTCGCGCTGACCGGCGCCGTGCCCGTTTTCGTCGATGTCGATGAAGCGACCTTCAACATGGACGTGAATTCGCTGAAGCGCGGCATCGAGACCGCGCGCAAGCGCGGTCTTGCACCGAAGGCGGTGATGCCCGTCGACCTGTTCGGGCAAAGCGCCGACCATGATGCCATCGCGGCGGTGGCGAAGGCCGAGGGCCTGTTCGTGCTCGACGACGCGGCGCAGGCATTCGGCGCGAGCTACAAGGGCCGCCGCCTCGGCACCATGGGCCTTGCCACGGCGACCAGCTTTTTCCCGGCCAAGCCGCTCGGCTGCTACGGCGACGGCGGTGCGATCTTCACCGACGATGACGCGCTGGCCGAAACCCTGCGCAGCATCCGCGTCCATGGCCAGGGCTCCGACAAGTACGACAATGTCCGTCTCGGGCTCACCGGGCGGCTCGATACCATTCAGGCGGCGATCCTGCTCGAGAAACTGAAGATTTTCGACGACGAGATCGCCGCGCGCAACGCGGTCGCGGAGCGCTACGCGCGCGGCCTCGGCAATTTGGTGTCGGTGCCGCGCCTCGCCAGCGGCTGCACCTCGATATGGGCGCAGTATACCATCCGGCTGCCCGAGGGCTGCGACCGCGACGGTTTTGCCGCGGCACTCAAGGCGCAGGGCATCCCGACCGCGATCTACTATCCGAAATCGATGCATCAGCAGACCGCCTATCGGGATTTTCCGGTCGCCGACGGCGGCTTGCCGGCGTGCGAGCGGCTCTCGGACGATGTCATCAGCCTGCCGATGCACGCCTATCTCGATGAACCGACGCAGGAGCGCGTCATCGCAGCTGTGCGCGGCGCGCTTTCTTCCTGATTTCGCCATTTTGCAGCGCCAACGCATGCTGTAGAAGCGGCTGATGCTCGGACGTATCTTCACAGTCGGCGGCTTTACGCTCCTTTCGCGGCTGACCGGTTTTGCCCGCGACATCATGCTGGCGGCGATCCTCGGCGCCGGCCCGGTGGCCGACGCGTTCTTCGTGGCCTTGCGGCTACCCAATCACTTCCGGGCGATTTTCGCCGAGGGCGCCTTCAACGCAGCGTTCGTACCGGCGTACACGCATGTCCACGGCGAGCGCGGGGCGGCGTCCGCCAGTCTGTTCGCGAGCCGCATCTTCACCCTGCTGTTTCTGACGCAGCTGGTGTTGCTGGCCGTGGCATGGCTGTTCATGCCGCAGGTGATCGCCATTCTGGCGCCGGGATTTTCCGCCGATCCGGTGCGCGGCGAGCTCGCGGTCGAGCTGACCCGGATCACGTTTCCCTATCTGCTGCTGGTCACGCTGGTGACGCTGTATGGCGGCATGCTCAACGTGATGCACCGCTTCGCCAGCTACGCGGCGGCGCCGATTTTCCTCAATCTGTCGATGATGGCGACGCTGGCGCTGGCGGCGTTCTTTCCCGGCGTCGGCCATGCCGCCGCCTGGGGCGTCCTGATCGCGGGCTTGCTCGAATTCCTTCTGCTGGCGGGGGACGCGGCCAAGAGCGGCATCCTGCCGAAATTCGCCCCGCTCAAGCTCGACGAAGATGTCCGCGCCTTCTTTCGCGCGCTGGGGCCTGCGACGCTCGGCTCGATGGGCACGCAGCTTGCGCTGTTCGCCGACACCATCATAGCGACCTTCCTGCCGGCGGGAGCGCTCTCGGCGCTGTATTATGCCGACCGGCTCAACCAGCTTCCGATCGGCGTGATCGGCATCGCCATCGGCACCGTGCTGCTGCCGGAGATGTCGCGGCGCCTGACGGCGAACGATCTGGCCGGCGCCATGGCGTCGCAGCGGCGGGCGTTCGACTTTACGCTGCTGTTCTCGGTGCCGTTCGTCGCCGCCTTCCTGACCGTGCCCGACTTCATCATGCGCGCGATGTTCGCGCGCGGCGCGTTCTCGAAGGCCGATGCCGCGGCGGCCGGCGCCACGCTCGCCGCCTACGCGATCGGATTGATTCCGTTCGTGCTGATCCGCAGCGCGGTCGCGACCTTCTATGCCCGCCAGGATACCGCGACGCCGGTCAAGGCGGCGCTGACCGGGATCGTCGTCAATATCGCGCTGAAAATCGCGCTGGTCGGCTCATTGGCCCAGGTCGGACTCGCGCTCGCGACCGCGGTCGGCGCCTGGATCAACCTGCTGCTGGTGATCGCCTTCGCGGTGCGGGCAGGGTACCTCGAACTCGACCGCGCGCTGATGCAGTCCATGGCGAAGTTCGCCGGGTGTGGAATCGTGCTGGCGGGCGCGCTGTGGTCTGCCGCCTGGTTCGCAAATCAGCAAATGGCGCACTGGGGCGCGCTGCGCGACGAAGCGGCGCTGCTGCTCCTGATCGTCACCGGCGCGGTGGTCTATGCCGGCTCGATCCTGCTGCTGTTTGGCCGCCGATGGCTGGTGTCGCTGGTTCGGTCGTCCTGAATTTGGTCGACGTTTCAATGGTATGTGGCGAACCTCCCGCCGTACTGGCGC
>CALROE020000085.1:0-8823 GCA_943369715.1 Bradyrhizobium ivorense | reverse complement strand
CGGATATTTCGGCTGCCGCAACCGCGACGGCACCTTCAATCCGGAACTGTTCGCGAAAGTCGCCGCCCACGACCAGATCAAGATGGTCGAACTCAAGGTCAGCCAGGGCGCCAAGCCCGGCCATGGCGGCGTGCTGCCGGCGGCCAAGGTGTCCGAGGAGATCTCCAGGATCAGGGGCGTCGCGATGGACGAGGATTGCATCTCGCCGGCGTATCACAAGGCGTTTTCGACGCCGCTGGAAATGATGGCCTTCATCGGCGAGATGCGGCGGCTGTCCGGCGGCAAGCCCGCCGGATTCAAGCTGTGCATCGGCCATCCCTGGGAGTTCCTTGCGATCTGCAAGGCGATGCTGCAGACCGGGATCTATCCGGATTTCATCGTGATCGACGGCAACGAGGGCGGCACCGGCGCAGCACCGCTGGAGTTCATGGATCATCTCGGCATGCCGATGCGCGAAGGCGTCAATTTCGTCCACAATGCGCTTGTAGGCATCAATGCGCGCGACCGCATCCGGATCGGCGCTGCCGGCAAGATCGCGACCGCGTTCGACGTGGCGCGCGCGATGGCGATCGGCGCCGACTGGTGCAATTCGGCGCGCGGCTTCATGTTTGCGCTGGGCTGCATCCAGTCGCTGAGCTGCCACACCGACCGCTGTCCGACCGGGGTGACGACGCAGGATCCCTCGCGCAACCGCGCGCTGGTGGTGCCGCACAAGATCGACCGGGTGTATAATTATCATCACGCCACCCTGCATGCGCTGGCGGAGCTGCTCGCCGCCGCGGGCCTCGAGCATCCGCAGCAGATCCGGCCGATCCACTTCTCGCAGCGGACCTCGACCACCGAGGTGCTGACATTCGCGAGACTCTATCCGTCGCTTCGCCCGGGCGAATTGATCGACGGCACCAGCGATCCGCGCTTTCGCGAGGCCTGGGCGATGGCGCGGGCGGAGTCGTTCGCCGCGGCGGGGTAGGATGTCGTTCCCGCCCGGTACGCAATTGCGCGCGGGGCGTGGCTCGCGCCTGCTGTTGTTCGCCTGGCCGGAGCGATGTGAATCAGAACTCGGCGTGCAGCCGGCCTGAAAAGACATGAACCGGGCCGCGGTCGGCGTTGTAGGCGGGATTGGTGATCCACTGGTAGTCGGCGGTCATCGTGATGTATTTGGTGAGCGCGTAGGCGTAGTAGGTTTCGAGGATCCGCTCGCGGCGGTAGTTGAGCGCGCCGTCGCCGATCAGGACGCCGAGCCCGCCCGCGGCGACGAAGTCGCGGTGGTCTTTCGACAGCGCGTTGATGGCGCCGCCGATCCCGATCACATCGTCGGGCCGGCCCCATTTGGTGACCTTGATGGAAAGGCCCATCGAGAGCGAGGCGTCGATGTCGGTGAACGCCATGATCTCGGTCTTGCCGTCGTTCCAGCTCCAGCGGCCGAACAATCCGACCTCGTCGGTCAGCGCCTGTTCGAGACTGACGACGTAGCCGTATTTGATGCGGCCCTTGCGGGTCTGCGAGATATCGAGATCGAACGCCGGATTGTTCAGGGTCTCGCGGTAGCTGCCGGAATTCGCGCTGTTGAGCCAGGCGATGGTGCGCAGCTTTCCCGGCTGCGAGAACAGCGAAAAGCGGGTTTCCAGTTCGACCGCATAGGTGCCGCGTTCGAACACCTTCTTGTCGAACGCATTGGAGTTGGACACCGACTGCATCAGGAAATAGCCCGAGCGCAGCGCCCATTGCTTCTGGTTGAACTCCGCAGTGGCGCCGTAGGTCAGGCCGACCTTGTCGGCGGAATAGTCGAACGCGCCGGGCGCCCACATCGACCAGTTCATGAAGTCCTTGCGGGTATCCTTGGCGTAGGAATTGCCGTCGAATACATCCATCACCGCGAACTTGCCGGCCTGCAGCGTCAGCCTGGAAACATCGACCTTGCCGGAGAGCTGGCCGGGCCCGCTCGCCAGTTGTTCCTGCTCGCCGCCGAAACCGAAGGTCTGGCGCAGAAACAGCCGCGAGGTGTTGTAATGCGGGTAGGGGAAGTTGGATTTCTGCGCCTCGCCGTTGGGAAAGCCGGCGGCGCCGACGGTGTTGTTCAAGCCGAAGCCCTGCAGCAGTTCGGGATTGTAATAGACCTCGCCGCCCTCCCAGAGGCGGGCGTTCAGATACAGCCCATTGCTGAAAGTCGCCTGCGCCTGCGGCGCCGGCGTGAAACTGTTGGTGCCGGTATAGGGCGCGCGAAATCGTCCATAGCCCTGCGGCAAATACGTCGTCTGGCCGTGGATCTCCCAGCGACCGGATTCCGGATCGCTCCACGATGTCTTCGGCGAGAAGCCCGGCGTTCCCGGCCAGTCGATCTTGCGGTTGAGCCCGACGCGGATCGCGTGGAAATCCAGGCTCGACGAATATTGCGTGCCCGACGCCAGCCTGATGTTGGCGCCATCGAACCGGTTGTGGAGATACTCCAGCCGCGCGGTCCAGTGCGGCGCGAAGGCATATTCGACGCCGGCGCCGGCAGACCAGCCAACCCGGACGTTGAGGTGCTTTTCGATGTCGCCGACGGGAGGCGTGTTGGTGAAGGTCTCGCCGGCATAGGCAAGGCCACCGGTGGCATAGAGCAGCCAGTGACCGCTGGCGTAACCGAGGCGGCCACGCACCGTTCCGACGTAGTTGAGATGTTCGACGACTTCGGACCGCGGCGTCGCCAGCAGGGCGACGATCGAGTCCGAGATGAGATAGTTCGGAAAGGTCAGATCGGCTTCGACGCCGAAAAGGAGCCCGGACGGCAGCCGCCTGTTGTAGCCGGCCTGGACGCCGCCGATCATGCCGGCGCTGGCGCTGTTGTTTGCGGTGCTGTTCAGGAAGGGATCGGTGAGAGCCGTGCTGGCCGGGGCGCGGCCATAGCCGGCATGCGCGCCGATATAGAGTCCGGTCCAGTCGAACGCAGCCTGAATCGGCGGCGCCTTGAGCGGCAGCTTGGCATCCGCGGCTTCGGCGGAGCCATCGAGCGCCAGCAGGCTCAGGCCGATGCCGGCGAACAGGCGTTCCCATGATTGGCTGCTGCGGTTCATCGTCCGGATTCCAGCGCAAGCGGTCCAACCGAATTTTTCGTCATTAGTACAGTCATGCCGCCCCCAGCAATAATAGCTCTCACGCCTGCCGCCCGGACCTGCCGCTTTCCGCGTCAAAAGCCAGTCGAACGGAGCCGTAGCTCGTTCCTTGTTGCTATTGCAAGTAATTCGCAATAGCAACAAGGTCGCGGTGCAGCTGATGCCGAATGGCATCCTTGCGTGACATGGGCGCAACAGGAGCGAACCGGCCCTTCAAAAAAGTTGACCCGCCCGGGGGGACAACCGGGCGGGTCGGGTGCGACACGGGGTGGATGAGGCGCCCGTGCCGGACGCAGTATCCACGGTCGGAGCGGCTGAAAGCGCCGCTCCGATTCAGTCGATCAGTAATTGCAGGTGCGGATGCGACCCATGTAGTTGCCGTAGGCGTCGAACTGGCGAACGAAGCCGCAGCGGCGATAATCGTCGTAGTAATAGCCGGGGCTCGAAGCAGCGATCGCGGTGCCGATCACGGCGGCGCCGAAGATCGCCGGTCCAACCCCTTTCGGGCCGGCCTGAGCCTCGGTGGTGGAAGAAGCGATGCCGCCGGTGACGGCCAGGGTGGCGAGAGCGAGGGCAGCAATTTTGGTCTTGATCGACATTGGAAACTCCATCCGGTTGAGCGCGGTACCGTTGTGGTCCGCATGCCCAGTTGGACGGAGGGTCCTCGAATCCGGTTCGAGTTACCCCCATTAAATCCGGGTAATGATTATTTTGCAGTAATTACAGCCAGTTAGACGACAGAATGGCTCTGCGGGGCGTTCGACAGCGTCGCCGCATCGAACTTGTCGACATCGGCAAGCAGTTCGCAGAAGGCCTGCGCGCCGTGATCGAGCAGGCGTTCGCCCTTCTCTGCCGAGGCCAGGGTGGCATCGCCCGCAGCGCCACTGGGATGCAGGTCCTGGGCCTGCCACGCGAACGGCACCGGCCGGTGCGCCGAAAGCCAGCGGTATTGCTTTTCCATCGCGATGCTGCGGGGCCGGAAATCGGCAACCGCGCCTCTGCGCACATGCTGCGGATAGCGCGCCAGCATGATCGAGGTCTCGACCGCGCCGCCATGGATGCCGTGGCGCAGCTCTTCCGCCGAGAACAATCCCTCGGGTGTGCCGAAGCGCGACCAGCTCGTCGTCACCGCGAGAAGTCCGTGATGCGCACGCAGATCCTGCGCGACAAGGCTCATCGCAGCACTATTGCCGCCATGGCTTGTGACCATCACCAGTTTCCTGATCCCGGCGCGCGCGACGCTCTCGCCGAGCCCCATCCAGGCCTTCAGTGCCACCCCGGTCGGCAGCGTCAACGTGCCGGGATAGTGGATATGTTCAGTTGAAATCCCGACCGGCTGCACCGGCAGGAAGGTCGCGGGAATGCCTGGCGGCAGCAGTTCGCGCACCCGGGCCAGATAGGCCTCACCGATCATGACGTCGGTCTCAAGCGGCAAATGCGGGCCATGCTGCTCGGTCGCCGCCAGCGGCAGCACCGCGATCCACCGCGCTACGTCGGTCCTGGAAATCGCAGGCCAGTCGATCTCGGACCAGTCGCGTGGCGGAAGCAAGGAAGTCATCGCGTGAGGCGTTTCTTTAGGTCGATTTGCAAGGTAGTTTGCCGAGGTCCATTGCCTCTCATCATGGGCCAGAACGATCGACGGAGTCCAACCATGAAGCCGGCCTTTTTGCCGCGAGCGTTAACCGTAATCCTGCTGGCCCTCACGGCGGCGATCGCGCCGGCGACGGCCGAGACGCTGGACAAGGTCTCGTTTGGCACCAACTGGGTGGCGGAGGCCGAGCACGGCGGCTTCTTCCAGGCCGCGGCCGACGGCACCTACAAACGATACGGGCTCGACGTCACCATCGTGCCCGGCGGTCCCAACGACAACAACCGCATGCTGCTGATCTCAGGCAAGCTCGACTTCTTCATGGCCGCGAACACGCTGATGTCATTCGATGCGGTCGCCAACAATGTGCCTGTCGTCGCGGTCGCCGCCATCTTCCAGAAGGACCCGCAGGTCTTCCTCACCCATGCCGATTCGAAGGTGGCGAAACTCGATGACCTCAAGCCGCTGACGCTGTTCGTCTCCAAGGAGGGTATCTCCAGCTACTTTCAATGGCTGAAGTCCGAACATGGTTTCAGCGAAAGCAAGGTCAGGCCCTACACCTTCAACTCGCAGCCGTTCATCGCCAACCGGCTGAGCGCGATGCAGGGCTACGTCACCTCCGAACCCTACGCGGTCGAAAAGGCCGCCAAGTTCAAGCCCGGAATCATCCTGCTGGCGGATTACGGCTACAGCGCCTATTCGACCCTGATCGAGACGCGCCGCGACCTCGTCGACAAGAAGCCGGATCTGGTGCAGCGATTCGTCGATGCCTCCATCATCGGCTGGTACACCTATCTGTACGGCGACAACGCGCCCGGCAATGCCATGATCAAGAAGCTCAACCCGGAAATGACCGACGAGTTGATCGCCTATAGCGTTGCCAAGATGAAGGAATACGGCATCGTCGATTCCGGCGACACGCTGAAGGACGGCATCGGCGCCATGAGCGATGCGCGCGTCGGCAGCTTTTTCGACAAGATGGCGCGAGCCAGCGTGGTGAAACGCGACATCGACTTCCGCAAGGCCTATACGCTCCGCTTCATCAACAAGGGCGTCGGCCTCGATCTGCGGCCCAAGAATCAATGAATCAATGAATCAATCAGTGCAGCAGTGAATCAGCGCGCCATGGCCGAGCCCGCAGCCCCTTCCGACCCTGGCGCACCTCGCGCGGGCCTCGCGGTAAGCCTGCGCGGCGTCACCAAGGTCTATGACAACGGCGTGGCGGCGCTCGGGCCGCTCGACCTCGACGTGCGCAAGGGCGAGTTCGTGTCGCTGCTCGGGCCGTCCGGCTGCGGCAAGTCGACCGCCTTGCGGCTGATCGCCGGCCTCAGCGCGCCGACCTCGGGCAGCGTCGGCCTGTCGCGATCCACAGGCGCTGATGGCGCCGGGCATTCGATCGGTTTCGTGTTTCAGGAGCCGACGCTGATGCCGTGGGCCAGCGTGCGGGAGAATGTGCGGCTGCCGCTGAAATTGTCCCATGCGCCGCCTGAGGAAGCGGCGGTGCGCGTCAGCGCGGCGCTGGCGCAAGTGGCGCTTGCCGATTTCGCCGACGCCTATCCGCGCGAATTGTCGGGCGGCATGAAGATGCGGGTGTCGCTGGCGCGCGCGCTGGTGACCGAGCCCGACATCCTCTTGATGGATGAACCGTTCGCGGCGCTCGACGAGATCACCCGTTTCAGGCTCAACAACGATCTCTTGTCGCTGTGGCGCAACCTGCGCAAGACCATCATCTTCGTCACGCATTCGGTGTTCGAGTCGGTGTATCTGTCGCAGCGGGTGATCGTGATGAGCGCGCGCCCCGGCCGGATCGGCGCCGAGTTTCAGATCGACGCGCCGGAGCCGCGTACCGAGGAGTTTCGCACCTCCGCCGAATATGCCGGCTATTGCCGCCAGGTTTCCGGCGCGCTGGCGCCGTCATATCAGGGGCAGTCGGTCTGATGAGCGACCTGCAAACACCGCCGCCGGCCGTTGGGCAGGTCAATGTGCGCAGCCGCCCGCTTTTTTTCGCGCGTTTCCTGCTTCCGGTCATTGTGCTCGCGGCAGGCATCGCGAGTTGGGAGCTGGTGGTGCGGCTCAATGATATTCCGCCCTATGTGCTGCCGGCGCCGTCAGTCGTATTCCAGACCCTGATCAGCGACTGGCCGGTGCTGTTGCAATCGTTGCTGACCACGCTATTGACCACGCTGGAAGGTTTTCTGGCCGCTGCCTTCGGCGGCATCGTGCTGGCGTTGTTGTTCAACCAGTCGAAATGGCTGGAATACTCGCTGTTTCCCTATGCCGTAATCCTGCAGGTCACGCCTGTGATCGCGATCGCGCCGCTGCTCTTGATCTATCTGCCGCAGCAGACCGCGGTGGTGGCCTGCGCCTGGATCGTCGCGTTCTTTCCGGTACTGTCCAACACCACGCTCGGGCTGAATTCGGTGGATCGCAATCTGGCCGGGCTGTTTCAACTGTACGGCGCTTCGAGGATGCAGACGCTGCGTTACCTCAAATTGCCGGCCGCATTGCCGTACATTCTCGGCGGATTGCGGATCGCGGGCGGTCTGTCGCTGATCGGCGCCGTGGTCGCCGAGATCGCGGCCGGTTCCGCCGGCGCCGGGTCCGGCCTCGCTTACCGAATCGCCGAATCCGGCTACCGTCTCAACATTCCCCGGATGTTCGCGGCTCTGCTGTTGCTCTCCGCCGCGGGGATTGTCATTTATGCAGCTCTGGCGCTAACCTCGCATCTGGTGCTGCGGCGCTGGCACGAGAGTGCGCTTGGAAAGGACAACTGATGGCTACCGGTAGCATTTCTTCGGAGAAAATCGATCTGCTGATCTATGGGCCGGGCAGGCCCATCCTCCAGAACGGTTTTTCCGACCAGTTCGTCCTGCATGCGGCCGAAACCAAGCACGACCTCGAGCGACTGGCGGCCGTGGCGGAGAAAATCCGCGGCATCGCCGTGACCTACCACACCGTGCATGCCGACAAGTCGGCGCTGGCGCTGTTTCCCAAGCTCGAGATCGTCTCGAGTTTCGGCGTCGGCTACGACCACGTTGATTCCACCTACGCCCGCGAACACAATATCGTCGTCACCAACACGCCTGACGTGCTGACCGAGGAGGTCGCCGACGTCGCGATGGGGCTGCTGATCGCGACCTTGCGCGAATTCGTCAAGGCCGACCGCTATCTGCGCTCCGGGCTCTGGACCACGCAGAACTATCCCCTCAGCGTCGGTTCGCTGCGCGACCGCAAGGTCGGCATCGTCGGCATGGGCCGGATCGGCCAGGCGATCGGCCGCCGGCTCGACGCCTCGCGCGTTCCCGTGGTGTATCATTCGCGCAAGCCCGCCGCCGATGTGTCGTACAAGCACTATCCCGACCTGATCGAAATGGCGAAGGCGGTCGACACATTGATCGTGATCGTCCCCGGGGGGGCCGCGACCGCCAATATGATCAACGCCGAGGTGTTGAAGGCGCTGGGGCCGCGCGGCGTCGTCATCAACGTGGCGCGCGGCTCGGTGGTCGACGAGCAGGCTCTGATCGCGGCGCTGAAGTCGGGCACCATTCTGGCGGCGGGGCTCGACGTGTTCGCCAAGGAGCCGGCGGTGCCGGAGGAATTGCGCGCCATGCAAAATGTCGTGCTGTTGCCGCACATCGGCTCGGCTTCGGTGGTAACGCGCAACGCGATGGATCAACTGGTGGTCGATAATCTGAAGGCCTGGTTCGCCGGCAAGCCGCCGCTGACGCCGGTCGCGGAAACGCCGGTGAAAGGCCGCTGACGATGGGACGCTGCTCGGGCATCGTGCTGCCGGCGCTGTTGGCATTGCTCGCCGTTGCTGCGCCGGCGCGATCGCAGGATGCCTCGACCCTGAAGAAGGACATGATCGGCCAGTGGGAGCTGTCGACCACCGAGCGCGGCAAGACCTGCGTCGTGACGCTGAAGGGTGATGCCTCGCCGCAAGGCCTCAAGCTCGAACTGGAGCCGGGTTGCGGGGCGGCGCTGCCCTTCACCCGGGATATCGCCGCCTGGAACATCAAGGGACTGGATATCGTGCGGCTGCAGGATGCCGCGGGCCAGCCGGTGATCGATTTTACCGAAGTCGAGAGCGGGATTTTCGAGGGCCTGAGACAGGGCGAGGGCATCTACATCCTGCAGAACCTC
>CALROE020000084.1:0-8837 GCA_943369715.1 Bradyrhizobium ivorense | reverse complement strand
AGTATTCCAGAGACGGTCGGGTTTGACCGAGAAGCCTCGGCGTACTGGATCGCCCGGTCGAGCCGGGCGATGACAGCGGTGTTTGTGCGAAGCTACGCCGACTTCCGCACCGCGTTATCGACCAGCGTCTTGCCGAGCGACCAGATCGCGCCGGGGACCTTGTGGCTGGCGGCGATGACCGAATCGAACGCAGTCTCGATCCACTTGCCGTCTTCTTCCGTGATGGTCAGCGGCGGCAACAGCTTGATGGTATGGCTGCCGTGGCCGGAGACTTGCGTGAGGATCTTGTGCTCCTTGAACAGCGGCACGGTGATGAGCTGGCAGAACAGGCCCTTGTTGGCGCTCTCCAGCAGATTCCACGACGCCTTCAGCTTCAGCGATTTCGGCGGGCCGAACTCGACGCCGATCATCAGGCCCTTGCCGCGGACTTCCTTCAGCAATTCGTAGCCCGGTATCATCCGGGTCAGCGCCAGCTTGATTTCGGCGCCACGCCGCGCCGCCTGCTCGACCAGTTTTTCGTGCTCCATCACCTCGAGCGTCGCGATGCCGGCCGCCATGGCCAGATCGTTCTTCGCAAAGGTCGAGCCGTGCACGACGGCGCGATCCATCTGATTGAAGATCTTGTCGAAAATGCTCTTGCGCGTCAGCAATGCGCCGATCGGAACGTGACCGCCCGACAGCGCCTTCGCCAGCAGCACCATGTCGGGCTCGACATTCCAGTGCTCGACCGCGAGGAATTTTCCGGTGCGGCCGATGCCGGTCTGGATTTCGTCGGCGATGAACAGCGTGCCGTATTTGCGGCACAGCGCGGCCGCGCCCGGCAGGAAGTCATCGCCGGGGATGTTGACGCCCTTGCCCTGGATCGGCTCGACGATGAAGGCCGCGACCTGGCGCGACGACAGCGCGTGCTCGAGTGCGGCGAGATCGTCGAAGGGGATCGAGGTGCAGCCGGGCAACAGCGGCTCGAACCCGGCGCGGAAGTTGGGATCGTCGGTGAGCGACAGCGCGCCATAGGACAGACCGTGGAAGGCATGCGCGCAGTACACGATGCCGGGCCGGCCGGTGGCGCCGCGCGCGAACTTGATCGCGGCCTCGACACACTCGGCGCCGGAATTGGCAAAAAACACCTTGTCCAGATACGGCACATGCTTGAGCAGGCGTTCGGCCAGCACGCCGGCCAGCGTGGAGACGTCGAGCTGCACGAGATTCGGCAGGTCGGCGTCGAGGACGCTCTTCAGGGCGTGGCGCAGCACCGGGTGGTTGCGGCCAATCGCAAAAACGCCAAATCCGCTCAGTAGATCGAGATAGCGTGCGCCGTCGCGATCGAACAGGTACTGGCCCTGCCCCTTCTGAAAACCGACGTCATAGCCGATGGTCTTGAGAACCCGTACGAGTTGCTCGTTCAGATGGCGCGTGTGCATGGAACTGCGCTGCGCCTGGCGCTCCACAAACATCTCGGAAACGTCTAGATTCGGATATAGCATTGGCTACATACGTCGGTTGCCAGGCATTTCGTCAACTGAAAACGCCCATTGCGGCGTTTTGACCCCCGCTCGAATCATCCATTAGCCACAGGTTGGAACCATGTTGCATCGCCAAGGAAACATCATGCGTACCGTTGCATTTTCAGCCGTTTTCGTGGCGGCCGGCCTTGCATCTGCCCTTGCCGCGGATCCGACCGGCGACTGGCGGGTGGCGGACGGTGTCGCCAACATCCGCGTTGCCGAATGCAATGGCAGCATGTGGGGCGCGGTGTCCTGGGAGAAGACGCCGGGCGGCCGCGACAAGAACAATCCCGATGTCTCGAAACAGAACAGGCCTACCCTGGCCATGCCGATCCTGATCGACATGAAGAAAAAGCCCGCCGTCGATCAATGGGAAGGCCAAGTCTACAACGCCAAGGACGGCCAGATGTACAGCACAACCATCAAGCCGGTCGGCTCCGACCAGATGGAGATTCAAGGCTGCGTGCTGGGCTTTCTCTGCGGCGGCGAGACCTGGACGCGCGTCTCGGGCCCGATCCCTTCAAGCCCCGCCAACAGCATGGCCAAGGGCGTGACGAAGGGTGCGTCAGCGAAGACCGCGCCGCAGCAGCCAACGGCGCCCGCCCAGCCGACGACGTCAGTTACACCAAGGACGACCAGCGCCGCCATTCCCGCTCCCAGACCGGGTCAGAAGCAGGCGGCGGCCGGTCAGCCCGGTGACATCGGCGATATCTGTCTACTCCCCGATATCGCGCGGTTTACCCATTAGCGCCGGCTGGAACAACAGCACCGCGGCCAGCGTGATGACGAACGAGAGCGCCAGCAGTTTGCCCATGCTGGCCGTTCCCGGATGGCTCGAGAGCCACAGGCTTCCGAAAGCCGTGGCTGTCGTCAGCGCGCTGAAGAAGATCGCGCGCGTCAGGCTGGTCTGCAGCAGATTGGTACGGCCCGACCGCCAGGCCGTGACGTAGTAGATCTTGAACGCGACGCCGACGCCGAGCAGCAGCGGCAGTGCCACGATGTTGGCGAAGTTGAGCGGCAGCCCGATCAGCACGCAGATTTCCAGCGTCACCGCGCCCGCCACCAGAAGCGGCACCATCGTCATCAGCACGTCGGTGATGCGCTGCAAGGTCAGCCAGAGCAGCAGGCTGATCACGACCAGCGCCCCGATGCCGGCGTGGATGAACGCCCGCACAATGGTTTCGCCCGACTTGAGAATCGATACCGGTCCGCCAATGGCGTTCGGCTCGGCTGCCAGCACCGCATTGGCAAAGGTGCGCAGGGTTTCGTTGTCGTTCGGATCGCCGCGCGGCAGCGCCTCGACGCGGATCAGACCATCCTTGGTCTTCCAGCCGGCCACCAGATCGGCCGGCAGGGTTTTCAGGCTGACCGGCTGCGCCTGCAGCGAGTTCTTGAGCTGATCGAACGTGATTTTCATCGGCGTGATGAAAATGGCCTGCACCTTGTTGCGCATCGCCTCGTTCGATTCGGCGAGTTTCGACAGTGCGTCGGCCAGCCGCCGCGATGCCACCGCGCCCGGGCCCTTGTCGTCGCCGGCGGCCCTGCGCAGGGCCTCCGCCGATCCCTTCAGGGATTCGACGTTCTCTTCGTCGGAGGGCGCGGCATCGATCGAATCAGGGTTGAGCGCGGGAAGCAGGACCTTCGCCCCCTGCGCGATCAGCTTCAGCTTGGCCGGCTGATCCTCCGGCACGAAACTGTCCAGCGACATCACGCGAAGCACTTCCGGAACCTTCTCCAGCCGGGCCTCGATCTTCCTGGCTTCGGCTTCCGAATTCGTCATCACGTTGATGGCGTTGGCGCCGGTGTTCGGATCCTTGCGCAGATCGAGAAAAGTCGCGATCGATTCGACCTGCGAATTGCGCAGGTTGATCGGGTTGAAGTCGAATTTCAGGAAATACAACAGCGGCAGGCCGGCCACCGCGATCAACAACGTGCCGACGATTATGATGACGCGGTGCTTTTCCAGGAATTCGTCGAGCGGCGCCAGGAAGGCGTAGCCGACCGGCTCCATTTCACCGGGCGGGTTGAGCATTTTCAGGAGCGCCGGCAGCACCGTGATGCTGGTCAGGAACGCAATCAGCATGCCGGCGCCGGCGATCTTGCCGAGTTCGGAGATGCCCTTGTAGTCGGTCGGCAGGAAGCAGAGGAATCCGGCCGCCGTCGCCATCGCCGCGAGCGAGAGCGGAACCGCGGAGCGTTCCGCCGCCGTCGCCAGCGCCTGCGCCAGATCATCGTTCTTGAAGCGCTCGGAGCGGTAGCGGACGCTGAACTGGATGCCGAAATCCACGCCCAGTCCGACAAATAGCACGGCAAACGCGATCGAGAGCAGGTTCAGCGAACCCACCATCATCAGGCCTGCCGCCGTAGTGATCGCAAGCCCGATGAACAGATTGACAAACACGGCGAAGATGATCTTCGACGAATGCAGCGCCATCCAGAGAATGACGAGCACGACGACCACGGTGCCGATGCCGTTGATGATGGCGCCGTCCTGAACCGTCGCGAACTCCTCATTGGCAATAGGAACCGGGCCGGTCAGCCTGACCCGGGCGCCATATTCGCCCGCGAGATTGAGTTCGGTGGCTGCCTGCCGGATCGCGTCGGTCGCGTTCTTGCCGGGTTCCAGCGCGTTGAAATCGAGGATCGGCTTGAATTCGATAAAGGCGCGCTTGTCCGAATCGGTGAGCGGCTTGTCGCTCGTGAGTTCGCGCCACGAGAATGTCGCGGAGCCCTTGTTCAGCGCGGTCTCGACCGTCTGGGCGATCAGGTTGAAGGGCCGTTCGGTGCTGTCGAGCTTGACCTGTCCGCGCTTGACGCCGGCGAGGCCGGTTTCCAGCGCGCCGGTCAGGCCGCGAATGCTGGGATCGCCGGCCATGATCTCGATCAGGGGCGCTGCGGAGGCGAACTGGCTGGTCAGCTTGCCGACCTCCTCCGCCGGCAGGAACAAGAGCCCGTTCCTCTCGAAAAACTCCCCGGAGCCGAGCGGCTGAATCGATTCGAAATTCTTGCTATCGCCAGCGAGCTTTTTCGCCAGCGCAGCACTCGCCGTGGTGGTGAGTTCCGGCGTCGGCGCCTCGATGACGGCCAGGATGGTGCGTTCCCGATCGAACGCCGCGCCGAACTGATTGTCGCGCTTGCGCCAATCCAGGTCGGGCGAAATCAGGGTATTGATGTCGGTGTTGATGGCGAAGTTGCGGGCTGTGTAGAAGCCCGACGCGATCGCAAGGATGAGTGCGATCAGGACAGTTGGGACGGCAAAGCGCGTGCAAGCCTTAACAATCGAAACGACAATACCTGTCAGCACATCTATTCTTTCTGATTATCCGCTTGCCGAAAACGCCCGCTGTCTACCGGAGTTCCGCAGGCCGATCTAATGTTGTTTTTGAGGGCTTTTGGTTGGGTGCACGACCAAATAGCGCAAAATACGCCGAAACTGCGCTGCGAGGCTGATATAGTCCGCTTGATCAGGCGGTAAAGTGACGAACCAGTGGGGACGAACAGGGGTTCATACGCGGCGGCTTGTGCATTACTGTAATATAATACCTATTTCGACTTAACGCCGTTACGCGATCGTGTTGCAGGACGCCTTTTCTAACCCACCGTTTTTTGCCACAAAGCTCTGTCCCGCCATGGGCTTGGACGGAGCGGACGCGAGCCGCGGGGCGTGGTGCGGATATTGCAGATCCGGAGGACGGACCGAGATCCGGGCTGGCCGGACCTGGAGAGTAATTTTGGTGCAACTGCGTAACGGGCATCCCATGGAAGTTTATCTGGCGCAGCCGCGTGGCTTTTGCGCGGGCGTGGTGCGCGCGATCGAGATCGTCGAGCGCGCGCTCGAGAAATACGGCCCGCCGGTCTATGTCCGGCACGAGATCGTCCACAATAAATACGTGGTCGAAAGCCTGAAGAACAAGGGCGCCATCTTCGTCGAGGATCTGTCGGAAGTACCGCCGCTGGCGGTCACGGTATTCAGCGCCCATGGCGTCGCCAGGAGCGTCGAGGAGGAGGCCGCGGTGCGCGGCCTGCCGGTGCTCAACGCCACCTGCCCCCTCGTCACCAAGGTCCACAACCAGGGCAAGCGCTATATGTCGAAAGGCCGGGCGCTGATTCTGATCGGCCATGCCGGCCATCCCGAGGTCGAGGGAACCATGGGTCAGGTTCCAGGCCCCGTCACCCTGGTCCAGAACGTCGACGACGTGGCGGGCCTGACGCTGCCGACGGACACCCCGGTGGCCTATATTACCCAGACCACGCTCAGCGTGGACGACACAAAAGACATAATTGCCGCCCTTCAGGCCCGATTTACGGATATTCAAGGCCCGGACATCCGGGATATCTGCTATGCGACACAGAACCGGCAATCTGCGGTAAGGGACCTCAGCAAGCTCGTGGATGTTATCCTGGTGGTGGGGGCCACCAATAGTTCCAACTCAAACAGGCTGCGCGAAATCGGCACCGAGGTCGGGGTCGCGAGTTATCTCATTGCCGACGGCAGCGAGCTGAACCCGGAATGGCTGAAAGACGCCAAGGCCGTCGGCATCACCGCCGGCGCCTCGGCTCCCGAGGTTCTGGTCGATGACGTGATCGAGGCCCTGCGGCGGATCGGACCGGTCAAGGTTTCGGTGCTGCCGGGCCGGGAAGAAAACATCGAATTCCGGCTTCCGGCCGAACTGACTGCGGGCTGATCAATTTCCCTACTTTGAGTCCAGAAAGAAACTTGTAATGGCAATGGCAATACCCTTCTTCAAAGAGATGCGTATCGGCGGCTACATGATGAAGCAGAAGCTGCTTGGCCGAAAACGCTATCCGCTGGTGCTGATGCTCGAGCCGTTGTTTCGCTGCAACCTCGCCTGCGTCGGCTGCGGCAAGATCGACTATCCTGACGCGATCCTGAACCGCCGCATGTCGGCGCAGGAATGCTGGGATGCCGCCGACGAATGCGGCGCGCCGATGGTGGCGATCCCCGGCGGCGAGCCGCTGATCCACAAGGAAATCGGCGAGATCGTCCGCGGCCTGGTGGCGCGCAAGAAATTCGTGTCGTTGTGCACCAACGCGCTGCTTCTGGAAAAGAAGCTCGATCTGTTCGAGCCGTCGCCCTATCTGTTCTTTTCGGTGCATCTCGACGGCCTCAAGGACCATCACGACAAGGCGGTGTCGCAGAAGGGCGTGTTCGATCGCGCGGTCTCGGCGATCAAGGCCGCCAAGGCCAAGGGCTTCGCGGTAAACGTCAATGCCACCATCTTCGACGGTCATGCCGCCGAGGACATCGCCAAATTCCTCGACTTCACCACCGAGCTCGGGGTCGGCGTCTCGATGTCGCCCGGCTATGCCTATGAGCGTGCGCCCGACCAGGAGCACTTCCTCAACCGCACCAAGACCAAGAAGCTGTTCCGCGACGTGTTCGCGCTCGGCAAGGGCAAGAAGTGGAATTTCATGCATTCCGGCCTGTTCCTGGATTTCCTTGCCGGCAATCAGGAATTTGAGTGCACCCCGTGGGGCATGCCGGCGCGCAACATTTTCGGCTGGCAGAAGCCCTGCTATCTGCTCGGCGAAGGCTACACCAAGACCTTCCAGGAACTGATGGACACCACCGACTGGGACACCTACGGCACCGGCAAGTACGAGAAGTGCGCCGACTGCATGGCGCATTGCGGCTACGAGCCGACCGCGGCCAACGCGGCGCTGGCCAGTCCGTTGAAGGCAATGTGGGTGGCGCTGCGCGGCGTCAGGACCACGGGGCCGATGGCGCCCGAGATCAGCCTCGATAACCAGCGCCCGGCGCAATACATCTTCTCGGCGGAAGTGCAGAAGCGCCTGTCGGATATCCGCAAGGATGAAGCTGCCGCGGCTGCCGCCAAGGCGCAGCAGAAGGCTTCAACCGCCGCCTGATTCGATCATCAACAAAACGCAAAACGGGGCGCGATGCCGATCGCGCCCCGTTTTCGTTTTTGATGTTTGGCGTTTCAGAGCTCCGCCGCGACGAGGCCCCCGCCGCCGAGCAGAAAGCCCCTGGTGTCGCGCAGGCTCTTCAGCGCGCGATTGAAATCGATTCCGGTGGAGACCAGGGCGCGCAGCGTCAGCGGGTTGCGGGCCACCCCGCTCAGCACCTTGCGCAAATCGATATCGCCATTCGGCTTGATCGCGGCCATCGCCAGCGCCGGCAAGGCCCGGCTGGCGGGATCGCTGATGACGCGCAGCGCTGCGAAGGGCAAATCGGACTCGGCCGCGTAGGCGGCTGCGATATGGCTTTCCATATCGACGGCGGCAGCGCCCGTCTCCGAGCGCAGCGCGGCTTTGCAGGCCCGGGCGGCAACCACCCGTTCGACGCCGGCAAGACCGCCCCTGACCACGCGCCGGCGCCCCAGCGCCACAGTCGCAATCAGTTCTTCATTGAGCGCCAGACCGGCCAGCCAGCGGGTATCGCCTGCCAGCACCTCGGTCGCCACCACGACGTCGCCCGATCTCAGGCTGGGGTCCAGTCCGCCCGCGACCCCGAAGCTGATGACGCCCCGGATCGTCGATGGGTCGAAAACGGTCAGCAGCGCCCGCAATTGCTTTGGATCGCTACTACTGCAGATGACGGTCATGCCGGGCCCGGCAGCTATGCGGGCCTCCTGCACCAATCCAGTCACAATCAGCACCGGCCGCGGGTCAAGTGAATTACCCGCGGACGCGTCGTCCCCCGCCCCCAAAATCACATTCCGACCCCTACCACCTTGCTGTTGGTGTTCCGCAAATTCCGGTACCGCGCCAACGCCCAGAGCGGGAAGAACTTCGGATAACCATGATAGCGCAGATAAAACACCCGAGGAAAGCCTGTTGCCGTGTAGCGTTGTTCATCCCACAGCCCTTTTTCGGTCTGTGTGCTTATTAGGTACTCGACGCCACGCGCGACTGCCGGATGCCCGACCTCGCCCGCTGCCATGAGACCAAGCAAGGCCCATGCCGTTTGCGAGGCGGTGGTGGGAGCACCTTCGAATCCCTTGTAGTCGAGTCGGTAGCTGATGGCATCCTCGCCCCAGCCGCCATCCGCGTTCTGGATCGACAGCAGCCAGCTCACGGCCTTGCGCATCGCAGGGTCCTGGTGGTCGACGCCGGCGGCGTTCAGCGCGCACAGTACCGACCAGGTACCGTAGATGTAGTTGAGCCCCCAGCGGCCATACCATGATCCCTCCGCCAGCTGGGTCCGGCGCAGATAGTCGACGCCGTCGGCGACGGCCTTGCTGGTTTGCGCGGTCTCGCCGAGCTGAGCCAGCATCGAGACGCAGCGGGCGGTGACGTCCTCGGTCGGCGGATCAAGCAGCGCGCCATGATCGGAGAACGGAATGTTGT
>CALROE020000083.1:0-8862 GCA_943369715.1 Bradyrhizobium ivorense | reverse complement strand
TCGCCGATGATGCAGGCGACCTTGTCGCGTTCGATCATGCGCTCGGCCTTGGTCGAGGCGGTCTGCGGATTGACCGAATCCTCCTTCAGCAGTTCGACCTTGCGGCCCATCATGCCGCCGGCTGCGTTGATCTCTTCCACAGCGAGATCGGCGGCCATTGCGGCGTATTCGCCGAGCGGTCCGAGAAAGCCGGTGCGCGGCGTCAGATGGCCGATCCGGATGACATCGGCGGTCTGGGCGCGCAAAATCGCCGGCGCGGAGATTCCCGACACCAGGGCAATGCCGCCGGCGGTCTTCAACAGGCTACGGCGCGTGAATTGACTATTGTTGGACATCAGCCTTCATCTCCCTGGTGCGGCCGCGTGGGCTGCGGCTGTTTCTTCTTCCGGCGAGCGCCGTATGGTCCGCTTCAGAAGCGGCCGTGTGTCGCTTGCCGTGATCTGTGATCACAGTTAGAGTGACAAAAGTCCGGGCTGTTGTCGAGTCCCCTCTCGAAACATCCCGGGCGCATGGGGGAGCCTGCCGTTGAATTTGCCCACCGCGCTCAACCTGGTGGAACCGCTGGACCGTCAGACGCTGGGCGAGCGCGCCTATGCCAGGCTGGCCGATCTGCTGATGTCCGGCCGGCTGGCGCCGGGCGAAAAATTGTCGCTGCGCGCGGCGGCGGAGGTGCTCGGCGTCTCCATCATGCCGGTGCGCGAGGCGGTGTCGCGGCTGGTCGCCGACAAGGCGCTGGAGGTGACGCCGAACCGCGCGGTGCGCGTTCCCCTGATGTCGGCGGCGCAGTTTCGCGACCTGACCAAGGTGCGGATCGCCATCGAGGGCCATGCCGCCGAGCAGGCCGCCGCGCACCGCGACAGCCGCGACCTCGTGGGAATCGCGCGCGCCGAAGAAGCGATGCGGCTGGAGAGCGAAGCCGATGTGCCCGACCTGCCGCGCGCGGTCGAACTCAACAAGACCTTTCACTTCGCGGTTTACGAGGCGGCGCATTCGCCGATCCTGGTCGAAATCATCCGCGCGCTGTGGCTGAAAGCAGGACCGGTGATCAATCTCGATCTCAGGGCCAATCCCGACCGGCTGGCGAAGGGCGACGCCATCCGGTTTCACGCCGCGGTGCGCAAGGCGATCGAAGCCGGTAACGGCGCCGCGGCGCAGGCCGGAATTGCCGCCGACATCAAGGGTGCTGCGGATTTCATTCTTTCGCGCGGCGGGCTCGCCGACTGACTTTCTTCCTTCCAAACGGTATCGCGGAGTGACCATGGATCTCGAACTCAAGGGTTTGCGCGTGCTGGTAACCGCCGGCGCCAACGGCATCGGGCGCGCCATCGCGCGACGTTTTGCAGCCGAAGGCGCCCGGGTGCACACCTGCGATGTCGATGAGATCGCGCTGGCCGAACTGGCCGCCAGCGATCCCGCCATTACGTCGACGCCATGCGATGTTTCCAACCGCGCGGCGGTGCAAAAAATGTTCGCGGAAACACTGGCAAAACTCGGCGGCCTCGATGTGCTGGTCAACAATGCCGGCGTCGCCGGACCGACGGCCAAGGTCGAGGAGATGAATCCGGAAGACTGGGACCGCTGCCTGGAAATCTGCCTGACCGGGCAATTCAACTGCACCCGCCTTGCCGTGCCGCATCTGCGCAAGAGCCAGAACGCGTCGATCGTCAATATTTCCTCGGCGGCCGGCCGGCTCGGCTTTGCCATGCGCACGCCCTATGCGGCCGCGAAATGGGGCGTGATCGGCTTCACCAAATCGCTGTCGATCGAACTCGGGCCGGACAACATCCGCGTCAATGCGATCCTGCCTGGCCTCGTCGCCGGCGACCGGCAGCGCCGGGTGCTGGAAGCCAAGGCGCAGCAGCGCGGGATTTCCTACGCCGAGATGGAGCGCACGGCGTTCTCCTACACCTCGATCAAGGACTATGTGACGCCGGAGCAGATCGCCGACCAGATCCTGTTCATGTGCAGCCCGCGCGGCAAGACGATTTCCGGCCAGGCGATTTCGATTTGCGGCGATACCCAGATGCTGGGATAGGCGAGGGGAATTCCCGGCCGGCGCCAATGCGGCGCTCAGCGAGGATGGATCGCCTCGGGCGGCTCCGCGCCGCCCGCATTGAGCGTGGCATAGATGATGCCCAGGATCACGCTGTAGGACAGCACCATCAGCAGCGAGAACGCCGCGGGCCGAAAGCCGAAGCCGGCGGCGGTGGCGAACAGGCCGTGCCCCAGTACCGGAAAGACCACCAGGCCCATCGTCATCCAGCCGAGCACGCCAAACACCAATCCCTTGGCGGCTCCGCTTTCACCGGGCAGCCATCGGTAGGCGTGCCCGAACAGGAATCCGAGCACGACCGAGCCGTTCAGGAACGACAGCGCCCATGGGACCAGCGGATGGACCGAACTGCCGAGCAACTGGCTCAACGCCTGCTGCAGATCGTGATAAGGTTGAAAGGAAGGCAGCCAGCCCATTTGGGACTTCAACAGCATGAGGCCGGAGTGAGCCGCGCTTCCGCATAGTCCGGCGAATGTCGTTCGCCATATCCGGTCAACGTTCATGGCCATGCGAAGTCCTTGCGGTGATCCTGCAACCTCTATCATATCCCGACGCCGCAAACCGGCGCCGGGGTTCAAGGGGCCGCCGCGCGTCGGCCATCCGGCAGGAGATCGTCGATGACCGATGCGAACCGAAAATCCCATTGGGAGACGGTCTACACGACCAAGGGTGAGAACGAGGTCAGCTGGTTTCAGGAAAATCCAGCGCCGTCGCTCGAATTGATCGATCTGACGCGGCCGGCGCCGGAGTCTGATATCATCGATATCGGCGGCGGCGCGTCACGCCTGGTCGACAGCCTTCTCGCGCGCGGCTTCAAGCGCGTGACGGTGCTGGACATCTCGCAAGCCGCGCTTGACGCCGCTAAAGCCCGGCTCGGCGACCGCGCGGGCGAAGTGGAATGGGTCGCCGCCGACGTCACCAAATGGCAGCCGGCCCACGGCTTCGACATCTGGCATGACCGGGCCGCCTTTCATTTCCTGATAGATCCAGCGGACCGCTCCGCCTACGTGGCGCGTCTGCGACAGGCGGTCAGGCCCGGCGGCCATGTCGTCATCGGGACCTTTGCCCTCGACGGCCCGGAAAAATGCAGCGGACTGCCCGTCAACCGGTACGATGCGGCAAGCCTTGCGAAAGAACTGGGCGAAGGCTTTGAGCTGGTGGATTCCCGCAGGCAGGATCATGCCACGCCCTGGAACTCGACTCAGCGCTTCCAGTTCTGCATTTTCCGGCGAATTTGAGCGGGGGGTCGGACGCCTGATTCCCGAATTCGGCGAGAAACCGGCATGCCGTTTGCTGGACTTTCCAACAGGCCGATACTTAAGCGGGAGGTGTCTCATGGACGTTGTCGCATGGCGCCGGACGGCAATCGCCTTGAGTTGTTTGGCATTGGTTGCCGGCCCGGCGCTGGCTCAGCCCGCAAAGCTGTCCGGCTACAGCGCCGACATCCGCGAAAGCTCGATATCGGGCATCTCCTCCGGCGCATTCATGGCGATTCAATTCGGAACCGCCTGGTCGTCGGTGATCAAGGGCGTCGGCGCTGTCGCCGGCGGACCGTATTGGTGCGCGAAAGCCAGCAGTTGGCTCAGCTACTGGTCCGCACTTTCGAACGCGACCGGCGCATGCTTGTCCGGGCCTCTCGCCGACCTCAGTGAGTTTCTTGCCAAGGCCGACGCCAAATCGGCTTCAGGCGCGATCGACCCGCTGCAGCTGGTGAACCGGCAGAAGATCTACGTCTTCCATGGCTACAACGATGACAAGGTGGCGCGGCCCGTCACTGACGCCGCGGCGGGCTTCTATCGCCACTATTTCGGCGAGGCCAATCGCGGCAACCTCTTCTACCAGACGACGATCGGCGCCGGTCATGCGCTGGTGGTCGCCCAGGATCCGCCGCGAGCCGATCTTGGCGCATGCCAGGCCAACGTCGGCCCGTTTATCGACCAGTGCGGTTATGATCAGGCCGGAATCATCCTGCAGCATATTTACGGTGCCTTGAATCCTCCCAGGCCGGGCCCATTGACCGGGACGATCAAGTCCTTTGATCAGTCGACCTATGCCAAACCCAAGAGCCTCAGCCGGCTCAGCCTGGGCGAGACCGGCTACGTGTTCGTACCCAAGTCATGCGCGGATGGCGAGGCGTGCCGGGTCCATATCGCCTTGCATGGTTGCAGGCAGACGGTCGCTGACGTCCAGAAGCGCTTCGTCGATCATGCCGGGTACAACGCCTGGGCAGATACCAATCGCCTGATCGTGCTTTATCCGCAGACGGTCGCCGCAAACGGGTTCTGGCCTTACAATCCGCAGGCGTGCTGGGATCTGTGGGGTTATGTCGACTACGACGACAGCTATGTAACGAAATCCGGCGCGCAGATCAGGACGATCAAGGCGATGCTCGACGCGCTGACGGCAAGCGCCGTGCCTGCGATCGTCGCTGAGCCGGCACCGGCTATGGCGCCGGACCGGTTGGTCGTCATCGACACCAGCGACACAAGCGCGGCTCTGGCATGGGCCCCGCAAGCGGGCGCCGCCAGTTATCGCGTTTTTCGCGCCGGGGTCGATGGTCCGTTTGCGGCGGTGGGCGTTGTGACGGGTCCGAGCTTCGCCGATTCAGGCTTGACGCCGCGAGCGGCCTATCGCTGGCGCGTATCGGCTATCGTCAATGGAACCGAAGGGCCAACCTCCGACGAGGTTTCGGCCACCACCCGCGCCGCGCCCGCGCCCTGCCCGAAGCCCGGCACCTGCCCGATCGGTCCATAACGGGCTTTGCACGATGCCGCCGAAGCGGCGTAAAAGCCTTGGATGATTCCGTGGAAGCAGATCGATACGACAGGCGTGCCGGGCTCGGACGTCGAACTGCGCCTGATGCAGCGCGGTGCCGAATTTTCCATGAAACTCGGCCAGAACGAGTTGATGAACAACCGCCTCTCCGGATCGGAGGAGGCGCTGGCGACGCTGGCCTGCCGAAGACTGGAAGCGGTCAAGGCGCCGCATCTGCTGATCGGCGGGCTTGGCATGGGCTTTACGCTGCGCGCCGCCCTCGCGGTGCTGGGGCCGAAGGCGCGGATCACGGTGGCCGAACTGCTGCCCGCCGTAATCGCCTGGGCGCGCGGGCCGATGGCCGACATCTTCGGCGACAGCCTCGACGATCCCAGAGCGAAAATCCTGAGCGCCGACGTCATCGGGGTGATCGCATCCAAGCCCCAGGCGTTCGACGCCATCCTGCTCGATGTCGATAACGGCCCGGAAGGGCTGATCCGCAAGGCCAATGACGCTCTGTACGATGCGAAGGGGCTGAAGGCGATCCATCGGGCGTTGAAGCCGGGCGGCGTGCTCGCGGTCTGGTCGTCGGGGCCGCACCCGGCCTTTTCCAAACGGCTGCGTGATGCCGGCTTCGAGGTGAATGAAGTTGCGGTCCGCGCCACCACCAAGCGCGGCGGCGCGCGCCATCTGATCTGGTTCGCGACGAAGAAGGTTTAAGCGACTTCCTCGACTTCGTCGGTCCAGACCTTGAAACTCACCAGCGTGTTCGGGCCGAAGGTCTGCGTGATCGGCACGTCGGAAGCATCGCGGCCTTGCGCGATCAGGATCCGGCCGATCCGCGGAATGTTGTTGCGGGGGTCGAAGGTGTGCCAGTGGCCGCCGAGATAGGCCTCGAACCAGCCGGCGAAATCGCCGGCGGCCCAGGGCTTCGGCGTGCCGATGTCGCCGAGATAGCCGGTGCAATAGCGCGCCGGAATATTCATGCAGCGGCAGAACGTGATGGCGAGGTGGGCATAGTCGCGGCAGACGCCCTTGCCCTCGTCGAATGCTTCCGCCGCGGTCTTGGTGGCGCGGGCATGCTCGTAGCCGAACTTGATGTGGTGGTGAACGAAATCGCAGATCGCCTGGACCCGCGCCCAGCCCGGCGGCGTCTTCTCGAACATCCTCCAGGCCACGTCGGACAGCCGGTCGGTTTCGCAATAGCGGCTGCCGAGCAGATAGACCAGGGTTTCGGCCGGCAGATCCTCCACCGCATGCTGAAGGGCCGAAGGCACGATCGGGTCGGGCAAGCCGCTGTCGCGGACCATGCCGTCGGCCGCCAGCCGCACCCGGCCGGCCGGTGCAACGATGCGGCTGCACCAGTTGCCAAATCCGTCGCGATAGGGCGTGATCTCGACCGACGGGCTGACCGTCAAGAAATCAGGGGTGATGACGTCGGACGCCCGAGTGAAATGCACCCCCAGCACCATGATCATGGGCGTGGGTTGCGGAAAGTCATAAATCATCTCGTATCCGACGCGGATCTTCAAACTAATTACCCCGATGCCATGTTGATCTGAAATTTGCTCGACACGACCTGTCGCTTGAAGCCGGCGACCTATCGCGTCCGTCAATAACGGTGGCCTTCACAAAATGGCTACCGGTTCGTCGAATGCAAGCAGTGAGCCACTTTTCGCCAAATCTTGCCGGCGAGACGTGGGGATGCAGAATGATCCTCAACACCATAAGCCCCGAAACCAGGAATTGTTCCGCCACATTACGGTCTTTCCTGATTTAGCTCGCTATTTGCCGGCGATAGGCGCAGCAATTCCGGCAGCTTTGCAGGTCGGTCTTGCATCGGCTCCCTCGAGCAAAAGTAAGTCTGCCATGTCCGCGAATCCAACCGAAGTGCCGAACGTCCTTATCGTCGAGGACGAAATGATGCTGCGCATGCGCGCGGTCGATATCGTGGAGGATGCCGGTTTCAACTCCGTCGAAGCCGTCAATGCCGACGAGGCGATGGCGATTCTGGAGTCCCGCTCGGACATATCCCTGCTGTTTACCGACATTCAAATGCCGGGCAGCATGGACGGCCTGAAGCTCGCCCACACGGTGCACAACCGCTGGCCCGGCATCAAGATCATCCTGGTCTCCGGTCAGGTGAAGCCATCCGAGGCGGAACGGCCGGTCGACAGCCGCTTCTTCGGCAAGCCGCTGGGGATGCAGCAGATGATCGCCGAATTGCAGGCGATGGTGGGTGTTGGTGCGCTCAAGATCGTTCCAAGCCCGATCGCACCTCCAGCGGAGAAGATCGTTCACACAGCAGCGGCAGTCCACGCCGTTGCACCCCTTCATGCGGCGACCCCGATCGAGCCACCGCTTTCGGCGCACGAGGCCGTGCTGTCGGCGGAGAACGACAGCCTTCGGGTGTTGCTCGAACAGGCCGGCATCGACGCCAAGGTGCTGCTGGCGCAGGCCGGCATCGACGCCAAGGAGCGCGAAGCCGCCGACAAGCTGCAGAAGCTGATCCTCGGCGAGCTGCATCATCGCATCAAGAATACGCTCGCCACCGTCAGCGCCATCGCGACGCAGAGTTTTCGGGCGGCACCCACGATCGAGCACGGGCGGCAGGCGATGGAGGGCCGGCTCGCGGCGCTCGGACGCGCCCATGATCTCCTGATGCAGATCAGCTGGTCCAATGCCAGCCTCACCCATACTTTCAGCGGCGCGACCGAGCCGTTCGAAAGCCAGGGGGCCCGGCGCTTTCATTTCAACGGGCCGGATATCCGGATCACATCGGGCGCCGTCATCGCGCTGGCGATGACGTTCAACGAGCTCTGCACCAACACCACGAAATTCGGCGCGCTCTCGATCCCGACCGGTCGCGTCGAAATCGCCTGGACCATCGACAGCGACAAGCAGCGGCTCCGCCTGACCTGGACCGAAAAGGGCGGCCCGCCGGTGCAGCCGCCGGAACGTCGCAGCTTCGGCACCCGCATGATGGAATCGCTCGGCCAGCAATTGAACGGCCAGGTGCAGCTCAGCTACGATCCCACGGGCTTTGTCTATTCACTGGATGTGCCGCTCGGCTCGCTGATCGCGGCGGCGTGAGGATAGCCATCGTCGCGGCGGTGCGAATGGGCCTTGGCGCGTGCCCGCACCTTCACAGAATCCGGGACGTCTTGTCGCCCCAGTAGCGGTCCCGCAGCAGCCGCTTGTAGAGCTTGCCGGTCGGCAGCCGCGGCAGCTCCGCCTCGAAGTCGATCGAGCGCGGAACCTTCTGGCGCGACAGCGACTGGCTGCAGAACTGTATCAGCTCCTCGGCGAGAGCAGGTCCCGGCAGGATTCCCGGCATCGGCTGCACCACGGCCTTCACCTCCTCGCCGAGATCGGCATTGGGCACGCCGAACACGGCGGCGTCCGCGATCTTGGGATGGGTGATCAGCAGGTTCTCGCATTCCTGCGGATAGATGTTGACGCCGCCGGAGATGATCATGAAGGTCGCGCGGTCGGTCAGGTACAGAAAATTGTCCTTGTCGACATAGCCGACGTCGCCGACCGTGCTCATGCTGCCGTCCGGCGAGCGCGCCTCCTTCGTCTTGTTCGGATCGTTGAAATATTCGAACGACGTCGCGGTCTTGAACCAGACCGTGCCCGGCGTGCCGATCGGGCAGGGCTTCATGTCCTCATCGAGAATGTGGAGGTCGCCGAGCAGCACGCGGCCGACGCTGCCCCGGTGCGCCAGCCATTCCTCGCTGTTGCAGGCTGTGAAGCCGAGGCCTTCGGTGGCGCCGTAATATTCGTGGATGATCGGCCCCCACCACTTGATCATCTCTTCCTTCACCGCCGCCGGGCAGGGCGCCGCAGCGTGGATCGCGATCTCGAGCGACGACAGGTCATGGCCGATGCGCCTGGCCTCCGGCAGCTTCAGCATGCGCGAAAACATCGTCGGCACCAGTTGGGTGTGGGTGACGCCCCATTGCTCGACCAGGTCGAGGTACCGCTCGGGATCGAACTGTTCCATGATGATGACGGTGCCGCCGCTCTTGATCGCGAGATTGACGGCCGCCTGC
>CALROE020000082.1:0-8906 GCA_943369715.1 Bradyrhizobium ivorense | reverse complement strand
GACGAGGTTCGCCCAGTCTTCATTCACAAGTGATTCGTGTCTCATGACACGCTAGAATCACAGACAATTCCGGCTCGCAAGCCTATTTTAGCGCCTATGGGCGAACGCCGGGACGACGGCAGCGGGTTGCCAAGATGGCGACGCTTGGTCCACCATCGCCTGCATGACTTCATCCCAACGTTTGCCCGCTTCACTTACCCCGCTCGATGTCGCGCTCGCCGCATTGCTGCGCGACCTCGCGCCGGTCGCGCCGATAAAACTTCCGCTGACCGAGGCCCTTGGCTGCATCGCCGCCGATATGCCGCCGCTCAAACCGCATCCGCCGCATGATATTGCCGCCACCGACGGCTGGGCGTTGCGCGCCAACGATCTGGTCGGCGCCTCCTCCTATTCGCCATTGCCGCTAGCGAATTCGCCAACATGGGTCGAAGCCGGCGACCGAATGCCGGTAACTTGCGATTGCGTGCTCGATTCCGATTCGATCGATCAGTCAGGCTCACTGGTCCAGGTGCTGGCGGAGGCGATACCGGGGCAGGGGGTTCGCCGGGCGGGTGGCGATATCGCCGGCGGAACCGCTGTCGTGGAGGCCGGACGTCGCGTGATGGCGCGCGATCTGCTGATCGCGCGAGCGGCGGGACTGCAGATGCTAAGCGTGCGCCGGCCGTGCGTCGGGGTGGTCAATATTCCCGCACGAGAAGCGGTGACAGCGCAGCTGATCGCGGAGAGCGCGCGCAAGGCCGGCGCCGATGTCGTCAGCATCGAGGCCGCCGGCCGCGATGCGGGCTCCATTGCGAAAGCCCTCGATGCCGGCGGCTGCAACCTGCTGCTCACGGTCGGCGGCAGCGGCGTCGGCCGCAGCGATGCGACGGTGACGGCGCTGGCGCGGCGTGGCGAGGTGATCGCGCATGGCATCGCGCTGCATCCCGGCCGCACCACCGCGGTCGGTCGGATCGACAGAATTCCGGTCGTCGCGCTGCAGGGCGCGCCGGATCAGGCGTTCGCGGCGTGGTGGACGCTGGCGCTTCCCGTGCTGGATCGGCTGTCGGGGCGGCGGCCGCGCAAATCGCTCGAGCTGCCGCTGGCGCGCAAGATCGCCTCCGGCGTCGGCATTGCCGAGATCGTGCTGTTGCAGCGCAAGCAAGGCGCCTGGGTGACGCTGGCGGTCGGCGACCTCTCGCTCGACGCCATCGCCCGCGCGGAGGCTTGGCTCGTGGTACCAGGCGGCGCCGAAGGATTTGCTGCGGGCGCGCCGGTCGATGGCTATATGCTGCGGGAATGATAAGAGCTTTGGCATGAGCACACCGCAACAGCCGAAAACCCGTGACGACGTGGAGCAGGACCAGTTCCTGACCATCCTGTCGCGCGAAGAGGCGTTGCAGCGCTTCGAAGCCGCGCTGTTCCCGCGTCCTGTTCCCGCCGAACAGCGGCCGCTGGCCGATGCGCTCGGCTGCGCGCTGGCGCAGGATATCGTGGCGCCGATCGACGTGCCGCCGTTCGATCGCTCCAATGTCGACGGCTTTGCGGTGCGCTCCGCGGATCTTTCCTCCTCCGGCGAGGCGACGCCGGTCCGCCTGATGCTCAATGACGAAGTGATCGCCTGCGGCATTGCCCCGATGCGGCCGGTGCTGTCGGGCACGGCGACGTCGATTGCGACCGGCGGCCCGGTGCCGCGTGGTGCCGATGCCATTGTCATGGTCGAGCACACCCAGCCGGCGGGCACGCGTGCGATCGAAATCCGCCGCGCCGCTTCGCCTGGCCAGTTTGTCTCCTATGCCGGCTCCGACATCGCCCGCGGCGAGAATCTGTTGCGCGCCGGTACCGTGATCGGCTCGCGCGAGATAGGCATGCTGGCGGCCTGCGGGATCGCGCAGGTGTCGGTCGCGCGAAGGCCGCGCGTCGCGGTGATCTCGACCGGTGACGAGCTGGTGCAGCCCGGGAACGAATTGCGCCCGGCGGCGATCTACGACACCAACGGCGCCATCGTCACCGCGGCGGTCAGCGAGAACGGCGGCGAAGCGGTGTTTTTCGGCGCCATTGCCGATGATGAAGCCAAACTCGAAGCCGCGATGCGTGGCGCGCTTGAATCGAGCGATATGCTGGTGTTGTCAGGCGGCACTTCGAAGGGCGCCGGCGACTTGTCGCATCGCATCATCGCGCGGCTCGGAAAGCCCGGCATCATCGCGCACGGCGTTGCGTTAAAGCCCGGAAAACCGCTGTGTCTGGCGGTCTGCGACGGCAAGCCGGTGGTGATCCTGCCGGGATTTCCGACCTCGGCGATGTTCACCTTCCACGACATGATCGTGCCGGTGTTACGCCGCATGGCGGGGCTGCCGCCGCGGTCCGATGCCAAGGTGTTCGCAAAAGTCCCGGTGCGAATCGCCAGCGAACTCGGCCGTACCGAATTCGTCATGGTGTCGCTGGTCGAGGGCGATGGCGGCCTGATCGCCTATCCCTCCGGCAAGGGATCTGGCGCCATCACCTCGTTCGCGCAGGCCGACGGATTCCTGAAGATCGATGCGCTGGCCGACCAGATGCCGGCCGGCACCGACGCCGAAGTGACACTTTTCACACCGCATGTGCGGGTGCCGGATCTCGTCATCGTCGGCAGCCACTGCACCGGGCTCGATCTCGTCACCGCGCCACTGGCGCGCGCGGGCCTCGTCGTGCGCTCGATCGCGGTCGGCAGCCTCGGCGGCCTCGCCGCGGCCAGGCGCGGCGAATGCGATTTTGCCCCGATCCATCTGTTCGATGAAAAAACCGAGAGCTACAACACGCCGTTTCTCGCGGACGGTCTCGAACTGGCGCCGGGCTGGCGTCGGATGCAGGGCATCGTGTTTCGATCAGGCGATGCGCGCTTCGAAGGCCTCAGCGCGCAGGATGCGGTGCGCTCAGCGCTCGCCGATCCCGCCTGCATCATGGTCAACCGCAACCAGGGCGCCGGCACCCGCATCCTGATCGACCGGCTGCTCGGCGCTATCAGGCCCGACGGTTACTGGAACCAGCCGCGCTCGCACAACGCGGTCGCCGCCGCCGTGGCGCAGGGCCGCGCCGACTGGGGCATGACGATCGCGCCGGTGGCGCATGCCGCGGGCCTCGGGTTCATTCCGTTCGCCGAAGAGCATTATGATTTTGCACTGGTGACGGCGCGCAAGCAGAGGCCCGCGGTGCAGGCATTTTTGGCGGCACTGGCGTCGGAAGAAGGGCGCGCGGCGCTGACAGCGGCGGGGTTCCGGCCGGCGTGAGCCGTCATTGTTCGCATCCCTCGTCGTCCCTGCGAATGCAGGGACCCATACTCCGCGGCCGTAGTTGCTACGGAAGGTGTCTGACGTAGTGCTCTAACGATGGATCACGCGGTATGGGTCCCGGCTCGCGCTCGGAAGGGCTCGCTTGCCCGGGACGACGGTCTGTCAAACAAACGCCATGCCGCCGTTCAGCATGATCGTCTGTCCGGTCATGTAGTCGTTGCCCAGCACCATCAGCACCGCCTGCGCCACTTCGTCGGGCTGTCCCATCCGCCCCAGCGGGATGCGGGCCGCCAGTTCCGACCGGCCGCGCATCATGTCGGTTTCGATCAGCGAGGGCGCCACCGCGTTGACGGTGATGCCTTCCTTGACCAGCCGCGCCGCGTAGCCGCGCGTCAGTCCTTCCATGCCGGCCTTCGACGCATTGTAGTGCACGCCGATTGCGCCGGCGCCGCGCGCGGCACCGGACGAGATGTTGACGATGCGGCCCCATTGCCTCGCGCGCATGCCCGGCAGCACCGCCTGGGTGCAGAGGAAGGCCGATTTCAGGTTGACGGCAATGGTGGCATCGAACTCGGCTTCGGTCAGTTCATCGATGCCGCGCACGATCGCGATGCCGGCGTTGTTGACGAGAATGTCGATCGGTCCGAGCGCGAACGCGGCGTGATCGACCATCTCGGCGACGAAAGCCGCCTGCGACACGTCGGCGGCGACCGCGATGGCGCGACCGCCCTTGCTCTTGATGCTCGCGACCACCGCGTCGGCTTTCGCCGCGCGTTCCAGGTAATTGACGGCGACGGCGGCGCCGGCCTCGGCCAGCGCCATCGCAATCGCCGCGCCGATGCCGCGCGAGCCGCCCGTCACCAGGGCAACGTGGCCGTTCAGATCGGGCTTGATGGTCATGATTGAATGCCCTCCGCGTGGAAAAAATCAGCCCCCATCCAGCGCCGCCAGCCGCTCGGCCTCGGCGATGTCGTCCATGGTGTTGGCGTTGAAGAAGGGATCGAGTTCGTCGACCGGCCATTCCACCGTCGCGAGCCGGTAGCGCGCGGTCCAGCGGTCGATCTTGCGGATGTCTTCCACCACCAGCGCGTGACGAAGTTCTTCTCGCAAGGCCACGCTCCACAACCCGATCACCGGATGCGACTGGCCGTCGGAAGCCGCCACCGCGAGCTGCGCATCTTCCGCGGCCCGCGCCGCATGCAGGCGCGCCACCAGATCGCGCGGCAGGAAGGGACAATCCGCCGCAGCACTCAGTATCCACGCGACGTCGGGCCGGTTCGCCGCGGCCCAGTCGAGCGCCGCCAGAATGCCGGCGAGCGGTCCGGGAAAATCGGCGACACCGTCCGGTATCACCGGCAGCCCGAAACTGGCAAAACGCGCCGGATCGCCATTGGCATTGAGAATCAGCCCGTCGCATTGCGGCGCCAGCCGCGCGATCACGCGATCCAGTATCGTGCGGCCGCCGATCCGGCGCATCGGCTTGTCGCCGCCGCCCATCCGGCGCGCGAGGCCGCCGGCGAGCAATACGCCGGGAGTTTCAATCTTCACTTTCACCGCCCTTGCGCTTGTGACGCGCGGATTCCTCGGCGACGAAAGCGAGGTTCTGGTCGTAGACGATGCGCTCCTGGCCCGCCAGCGCGATGAAGCGCTTGCCCTTCGCGCGTCCGACCAGCGTCAGCCCGACCTGCCGGGCGAGATCGACGCCCCATGCGGTAAAGCCCGAACGCGACACCAGAATGGGAATTCCCATCCGCACCGTCTTGATCACCATTTCGGAGGTCAGCCGTCCCGTGGTGTAGAGAATCTTGTCGGCGGGATCGACGCCGTGGCGGAACATCCAGCCCGCGATCTTGTCGACGGCGTTGTGGCGGCCGACATCCTCGGTGTAGCAGACCGGCTCGCCTTGCCTGCACAGCACGCAGCCATGGATCGCGCCGGCCTCGAGGTAGAGCGAGGGCATGGTGTTGATGGCGTGCGTCATCTGGTAGAGCCATGAGGTACGCAGCTCCGCCTTCGGCAGGGCGACGCTTTCCACCGCTTCCAGCAGGTCGCCGAACGCGGTGCCCTGGGCGCAGCCCGAGGTCTGCGTGCGCTTCTTCAGTTTTGCCTCGAAATTGGTGTGGTGCTCGGTGCGCACCACGACCACCTGCAGATCGTCGTCATATTCGACCTCGGTGACGACGTCGTCGTATTTCAGCATGTTCTGGTTGAGCAGATAACCGAGCGCGAGATATTCCGGATAATCACCGATCGTCATCATGGTGACGATCTCCTGCGCATTCAAATACAGCGTCAGCGGCCTTTCCACCGGCACGTTGATCTCGACCACCGCCCCGGTCTGGTCGGTGCCGGCGACGCGTTCGGTCAGCCTGATATCCCCCGGATTCGGGACGATCAGGGGGACGGGCGCCTTGTCGATCTTCATCATGATCCCTGAGGCTAGCATGACATTCGCTGTTAGCCGATATAAAGCACATCAAGGCAAAGCATAGCCCGGTTCCGCCGCTGGCTCGGAGAATAAGATGAAAGTGATTGGCCTCGCCGGGTGGAGCGGTGCCGGCAAGACCACCTTGCTGACGCGGGTGATCCCGCATTTGATCGGCGAGGGCCTGCGCGTTTCCGTAATCAAGCACGCCCATCATGCGTTCGATGTCGATGTTCCCGGCAAGGATTCCTGGCGGCATCGCGAGGCCGGCGCCGCCGAGGTGCTGGTGTCCTCCGGCAAAAGATGGGCCCTGATGCGCGAACTGCGCGGTGCCCCTGAGCCCCGGCTGCCGGAATTGCTGGCAAAGCTGTCGCGGGTCGATCTCGTGGTGGTCGAAGGCTTCAAATCGGAGCCCCATCGCAAGATCGAGGTGCATCGGCTGGCCAATGGCAAGCCGATGCTGTTCCCCGACGATCCCGCGATATCGGGCATCGCAACCGACACGGAGGTGCAAACCACGCTGCCGGTGGTTCATCTCGATGACATCCCGGCAATCGCCGCTATGATGCGGAAACTCGCGATTTCAGTCGAGGACGTGCTGGCTGCCAGCGTGGTCGAGAGCTAGGAAGCAGGATGGCGCAACTGTCCGACGATTGCTTCGCCTTCGGCGGTCCGATGATGTCGGTCGATGAGGCCGTTGCCATCATCGCCGCGCGGGTAGCCGCGGTACCTGAGGTCGTGAGCGTTTCGCTCAACCAGGCCGATGGGCGGATTCTCGCCCGCGATCTTCAGGCGCCGCTGCCGCTGCCGCCGTTCACCAATTCTGCCGTTGATGGCTACGCCGTGCGCGGCGGCGATCTTCCGCAAGGCCAGGAGCGGGCGTTTCAGATCGTGGGTCGCATTCAGGCCGGCGCGTCGGCAGGCGAGGCGGTCCAGCCGGGCCATGCGGTGCGGATCTTTACCGGCGCGCCGATGCCCGACGGCACCGACACCGTGTTCATGCAGGAAGATGTCCGCATCGATGATTCCGGCAGGGTGGTGCTTCCGGCTGGCCTGAAACCCGGCGCCAATGTGCGCCCGGCCGGCGAAGACATTCCGATCGGCACTGCCGCGCTCAAGGCAGGCTGCCGGCTGCGGCCGCAGGATGTCGCGCTCGCCGCCGCGTTCGGCCTGACCCATGTCGATGTGACGAGACGGCTTCGCGTCGCGGTGTTCTCCACCGGCAACGAGCTGGTTTCGCCGGGCGGCCCGCGTGCGGCTTCGCAACTGTTCGATTCCAACCGCTTCATGCTGACGGCGATGCTGGCGCGGCTCGGCTGCGAGGTCAGCGATCTCGGCATCATCAGGGACGACCGCGCCGCGATGGCGGACGGCCTGAAGAAGGTCGCCGGCTCCCACGATCTGATCCTGACCACCGGCGGCGTCTCCACCGGAGACGAGGACCACGTCAAGGCCAGCGTCGAAAGCGCGGGAACACTGGTGCTGTGGCGGATGGCGATCAAGCCCGGCCGCCCCGTCGCCATGGGCATTATCGGCGGCACGCCATTGATCGGACTGCCGGGCAATCCGGTGGCGAGCTTTGTCACCTTCGTTCATGTGGTGCGGCCGACCGTGCTGGCGCTGACGGGCGCCACCCAGCAGCCATTGCTGCCGATGTCCGTCCGCTCCGCCTTTGCCTACAAGAAGAAGATCGGCCGCCGCGAATATGTCCGGGTGACCTTGCGCAAGGGCGACGGCGGCGTGCTGGAAGCGAACAAATTTCCGCGCGAGGGCGCGGGATTGCTGTCGTCGCTTGTCGATACCGATGGGCTGGTCGAACTCGGCGAAGAGATCACGCAGGTCGAGCCGGGCCAGATGGTCGGATTCCTGAGCTATGCCAGCCTGATGTGAGGGGCGCGCATTCGCGCGACCCGCCGGCTTTGCCCACCCTACAAACTGCATCGTTGACGCTGCGACCCCGCTTCGTCATGTTCGCGTCATGACCCAGACAACACTCGATCTCACCGGCCTGAAATGTCCGTTGCCGGCACTGAAGACGCGCAAGGCATTGAAATCCGTGAAACCCGGCGACCTGCTGGAAGTTCACTGCACCGATCCCTTGTCGGTGATCGACATCCCCAACCTGATCCGGGAGACCGGCGACAAGGTCGAGATCACCGAGCGCACCGAGAAATGCATCGTGTTCCTGATCGAGAAGGCCGGCGCCGCGGCAGTTTGAGAGCCATTCCGGCGGATCATGATCTTGGTCAATTGCTTTTCTCTTCAACTGGGCCAGATAGAGCAGGGTCCGATACGGAGAGAACGCATGGCTGCAATCGCCCGAAGCGGCACGATAATCGACAGCGCGGCGGGGTTTCTCGACCGCGAGCGGACGATTGCGACCGCCGGGTTCAACCGCTGGCTGGTGCCGCCGGCGGCGCTCTGCATTCATTTGTGCATCGGCATGGCCTACGGCTTCAGTGTGTTCTGGTTGCCGCTGTCGCGCGCCCTGGGTATCGACGCGCCGAAGACCTGTCCGGAAATGTCGCTATTGCAGGAACTGTTCACCACCACCTGCGACTGGCGCGTCGCCAGCATGGGGTGGATGTACACGCTGTTCTTCGTGCTGCTCGGCGTTTCCGCCGCGATCTGGGGCGGCTGGCTTGAACGCTCAGGTCCGCGCAAGGCCGGCTTCGTCGCCGCGCTGTGCTGGGTCGGCGGCCTCCTGATCGGTGCTTTCGGGATCTACCTGCATCAGCTCTGGCTGTTATGGCTCGGCTGCGGCGTGATCGGCGGCATCGGCCTCGGCATCGGCTACATCTCCCCGGTGTCGACCTTGGTAAAATGGTTTCCCGATCGCCGCGGCATGGCGACCGGCATGGCGATCATGGGTTTTGGCGGCGGCGCCATGATCGGCGCGCCGCTCGCCGATCTCCTGATGAACTATTTCGAGACCCCTAATTCGGTCGGGGCCTGGCAAACCTTCGTTGCCCTGGCCGCGATCTATTTTGGCTTCATGATGATCGGCGCGTTCCGCTACCGGATTCCGCCGGCCGGCTGGCGTCCCGACGGCTGGACCCCGTCCGGCAAGGCCAGCGCCATGATCTCGCAGCATAACGTTCACCTCAATGACGCGCACAAGACCAGTCAGTTCTGGATGATCTGGATCGTGCTGTGCATGAATGTGTCGGCCGGCATCGGCGTGATCGGCATGGCATCGCCGATGCTGCAGGAGATTTTTGCGGGCTCGCTGATCG
>CALROE020000081.1:0-8935 GCA_943369715.1 Bradyrhizobium ivorense | reverse complement strand
GTCCTTGTGCATCAGGATGAAGGTCGCGCCGGTGATCGGCCATGAGGCTTCGCCCGGCTGGTCGGTCAGGATCACGAAGTAGTTCTTGGAACCAGCCCAGTCGGCGTTGGCAGCCGCGGCCTGGAACGACGCCATCGTCGGCTGTACGGTCTTGCCGGCCTTGTTGATGACGGCGCCGTAGGTCAGCTTGTTCTGCTTGGCGTAAGCGTATTCGACGTAGCCGATCGAGTTCTTGGTCTGGCTGACATTGCCGGCAACGCCTTCGTTACCCTTGGCGCCAACGCCCGTCGGCCATTCGACCGCGGTGCCGGAGCCGGCCTTGGCTTTCCATTCGGCATTGGTCTTCGACAGATAATCGGTCCAGAGGAACGTGGTGCCGGAGCCGTCCGAACGGCGCACCACGGTGATGGCCTCGGTGGGCAGCTTCAGTTTCGGATTGAGCTTGGCAATCGCCGGGTCGTTCCAGGTCTTGACCTTGCCGAGATAGATGTCACCGAGCAATTCACCGGTGAATACCATTTCGCCCGCCTTGATGCCTTCGAGGTTCATGACCGGGACCAAGGCGCCCATCGCCTGCGGCCACTGGATCATGCCTTCCTTTTCGAGCTGCTCGGGCTTGAGCGGCATGTCGGTGGCGCCAAAGGTCACGGTCTTGGCCATGATCTGCTTGATGCCGGCGCCGGAACCGATCGACTGATAGTTCAAGCCGACGCTGGTCTCCTTCTTGTAGGCGTCGGCCCACTTCGAATAGAGCGGGAATGGGAAAGTCGCGCCCGCGCCGGTGATGTCGGCAGCGAATGCCGACGTCGACGCGGCCACCAGGCCGGCAGCGACGATAGCTTTCATGAAATTCATGGTTGTCTCCATTTTGTGAGCGAAGCGCCCGGACAGCGCCCGACTGCGCTCACGCCGCCCGTTTAAGGGCGGTACACGGTGCTTTTACGAAGGTTTCGTGACAGTTGGATGACAGAGACAAGCGCTTGAAATCGCTTGGATTCAGGTCGCTTCCGCCAGCTTGGCTTGAGGAAAAGCCGCGGTAAAGGTGGCGCCCTGCTTGGGCACGCTTTCGATCAAAAGCCGGCCGCGATGGCGGTTAAGAATATGTTTCACCAGCGATAAACCGAGCCCGGTGCCGCCCTGCGCGCGGCTGTCGCCGACATCGACCCGGTAGAACCGCTCGGTCAGCCGCGGCAGATGCTCGGGCGCGATGCCGGGACCGAAATCGCGCACCATGACCCGATATTCCGGCGCGCCTTCGCCCGACATCGCCTCTCTCAGCGATACCATCACCTTGCCGCCGGAGGCGCCGTATTTCAGCGCATTCTCGATCAGGTTCTCGAACAGCCGCAGCAGTTCCTCGCGATCGCCCGCGATCGTCACCGGGGTATCCGGCAGCTCGATGTCGATGGTGACCTGGCGCTCACGCGCCAACGGCTCCAGCCCGTCCGCGACCTGGCGGATGATGGGAACCAGATCCACCAGCGTGTCGGGGCGGACATGGGCTGACAGTTCGACCCGCGACAGCGACAGCAGATCGTCGATCAGCCGCGCCATCCGCGTCGCCTGGTTGTGCATGATGCCGAGAAAGCGCTCGCGCGCCTTGACGTCGTCCCTGGCCGGCCCCTGCAGCGTATCGATGAAGCCCGATAGCGCGGCCAGCGGGGTGCGCAGCTCATGGCTGGCATTGGCGACGAAATCGGCGCGCATTTCCTCGACCCGGCGCAGCGGCGTCTGGTCGTGGAACGTCATCAGCATGCATTTGTCGGAGCCGCCGAACAGGGTCGGCACCGGCACCGGCGTGATGGTCAATTCCATCCAGCGGTCGACCGGCACGTGATCCAGATAGGTCGTGCGCCGGATTTCCGAGGTCGCGATGGCTTCGCGCAACGCGGTGATGATCTCGGGCGAGCGCAGCGCGAACTGCGCCAGCTCGTTCTTGCGCAGCGCCGGCGCGAGCTGCGCCGCCGCGGCGTTGAGATGGAGGACGCGGCCGGCGCGGTCGAGCAGCACCGCGGGATCCGGCATTCCGGCGACCACCGCGGCGACCGCCGCGGCCTCGACCGGATTGACCGCGCGGACGTCGTCTCGCGACGCCGCGACATCGTGCAATCGCCACGGCACCAGCGCGGCCGCACCGATGCAGATGAACGCCGCGACGGCGCGTACCACCGCGAGATCGCCGAACACGACGAGCATGGCCAAGGCGAGACCCGCGGCCAGCAGGATGATGGCCGAATGCCGCAACCGGTCCGGCCACGGCGAGAAGAAGGAAGGAGAAGATTCATCTATCGCCATCGGGCCGACTTAGCTTCCGGTTCGGGTCGTATCGTCAGGCGCCGGTATCCCCGCGCTCGCGTACATAGACAGCTTCGTGTTTCGGCGCGGGGTCAGTGACTGACCTCTTCAGATTCAGCCGCTTCAACCGGGCGCCCATTATAACCTCCCGAAGCGTCAGCAGGATTACAGATATGACGAACGGCACAATGTAGTAGAGCAGGCGAAACAGCAGCATGCCGGCGAGCAGGTCTTCGCGGTCCATCTGCCACAGCCCGACCAGCATGGCGGCGTCGAACACCCCGAGCCCGCCGGGCGAGTGGCTGGCGAAGCCCAGCAGCGTCGCCGAAACGAACACGACCGCGACCACGACGAAGCCGAGATGGGGTTCGTCCGGCGCCAGCACATACATTGCCAGCGCGCAAAAGGAGAGATCGACGATGCCAATCCCGATCTGCAGCAGCGTCAGCGGACCGCCCGGCAGCGTCACGGTCCAGGGCCCGCGGCCCACCCCGCGCGGCTGGATCCAGACCCAGGCCACATAACCCGCCAGCCCGATCAGAATGGCGAACGCCGCCACCCGGTTCAGCCAGACCGGCATCTGATCGATCGCGGCAGCGGCTTCCGGATGATAGGCGATGCCGAGCCCGAGCACCGCGGCATTGCCGAGCCAGAATGTCAGGCCGGCCAGAAAGCAGACCTTGGCGACGTCGATCGCATTCAATCCCCACGCCGAATAGATCCGGTAGCGCACCGCGCCGCCGGTAAAGACGCTGGCGCCGACATTGTGGCCGATCGAATAGGAGGTGAACGCGGCGAGCGCGGTGACGCGGTAGGGGACGTCGGTACGACCGATGGTGCGAACCGCGAACAGGTCATAGAATGTCAGGGTGAAATAGCCCGCCGCCACGAACAGCGCGGCCAGCGCGATCTGGCGCGGTTCGATCCGCCTGATGGCGTCGACGACCTCGCCGGTGTCGATGGTGCGCAGCATATGGTAGAGGACGTAGCACGCGATCCCGATGACGGTGACGCTGACCACAACACCTAATTTGTGCAGAATTTGCTTCTGGCGCAGAAACGAAACCGCCCTGCGTATTGTTTCAAGCATCTCCACCTCTAAGTGCGATCCCAACCATGCGGCTGCCGGACGATCTTCGCCGCCCCGGCGCCACGCTTGTTCCCCGACCCGAACTGGTAGCGCGTTTTGAGCCGAAGTGGAATTCGCTTGGGCCGAATAAAACGCGCACCTTCAATATATTAGGGGGCATTCGTGACACCGGATGCACAGATTTGCTGCATTCCCCGCGGCTGACAGCCTTGTGGCCGCGAACTTGCGCCGGCAGCAGTGAAGTTTTCGTGATTTCCGGGCAAAGGCTGCGCGCCTGCCCTGCGGCAAAACCGGTTTCCGCCAGGCGCGCACACGGATGTTCGGGTCCGGATCATGCCCGATGCCGCGATAGCACCCGGTCACGCAGCCAGGATCCGACCGCGCAGCCGACCAGATATAGTGCGAACAGGATCAGGCCGAGGTCGAGCCAATAGCCGAAGCGGCCGGGAATCACATGGGTGAGCGCCGCCGCGACCAGCACCGCCGCCAGCCCCGCCAGCCAGCGGGCGGTCGTCTTCGATACGCCCTGGCCGCGGTGAACCACCGCAATCCAGCCCATGGCGAGACCGAGCAACAGCGACGCCAGCAGCCAGCCCCAGTGGAATGTCGCCAGATAGGTCATTCGCCTTTCCTCACCACGAAATCGATGCGGCGGTTCTGCGCCTTGCCTTCCTCGGTATCATTGCCGGCCAGCGGCTGGGTGCTGCCATAGCCGATCGGCGTAAACCTGCTGGCGGGCAGGCCTGCCTTGACCAGATAATCGGTCACGGCCTGCGCGCGCTTTTCCGACAGTTCCTGGTTGAAGGCAGCCTCGCCGTCGGCGTCGGTGTGCCCTGCGATCTCGATATTGACGGTCGAACAACGCATCGCGGTTTCGACCAGCCGGTCGAGCAGCGCCGCCGAATCCGGATCGATGGTGGCGCGTCCGGATTCGAAGCGGATTTTCGCCTTGGCCAGCAAATCCGCCAGTAGCTGCTGACAGACGGTGGCATCGACCGGCGCCGCCGCGGGCCTGACCGAGATTTCCGGCTTGAACTGCCAGCCTTGCGGAAAATCCTTGCCAAGCCCGGCGCGGATCTGAACCGCCGCCGCTTCGTAGAGGGCGTCACCCGACAGCTTCACTTCCCGGTCGGACACCACAAGCGTGCCGGTCGACAACCGCGCCAGCGCGCCCAGCGCCGGCACCACCGCATTGGGAAAGCCCGCTGGCGCGCCGACGCTGGCCTTGAGATTGTCGACCACCTTTTCCCGGAGGAATTTGCGCCCGGCCGCGGTCGCGATCGCCGCATGGACGTTATTATCCGGCACATAGCCGGTCAGCGTCACCGTCACCGCGACCGGGTCCTTGTAGGCCTGGAAGACATAGGGCGGCGCCTTGACCTCGTTGGCGGCGACCGAAAAACCCTCGGGGAGATTTTTCAGCGCAGCCGCAATCGCCTCCCGGCCGCCGAGGTCGCGCGCCATCCCGGAAAGGCTGACCCTGGTATCTGAAATGGTGACCTTGCCGTCCTTCAATTTCCCGATCTGGTCGAGCAGCAGCAGCGCCGCATTGTCGAAACGCGGCGGCGCACCCCGGGCCAAATTCATCCGGTCCACCACCTCGACTCCGCCGAGACCGGCGCGGGCGGCCTCCATCAACCTGTTCTTGATGGCCGGGAGGGGCGAACTGCCGCCCAGGGTGACCCGGACGACGTCCCGCTCGGCCGACCAGGCGAACGGTTTGGATTCGGGGACAAGCCGGGTCTGGTCGTCGACCAGCCGCACGCCCGGCACGGCCTCCACCGACGCCACCGCGCTGCGACGGCCGTCTTCCGAGAAGGCGTCCGCGGCAAAGGTGACGTCGCGGCCGGCGACCGCCATCCGCGCCTTGTCGAGCACGGTATCCTTGAGTGCGGCATTAGAGCGCGCGGCCAGATCGGCTTCCAGGGGGGTGGTGCTGGTCCAGGCCGCGATCGCCCACAAGACGGCCAGTGGAATCGTGCCCGGCCACCACTTGCTGCTCCACCTGAAAAGTCCGTGCATTGGCATCCCGCGGGGCCTTTAGCCCCGATTCCGAAGTTCTTGAGCTATCGCGGCACCCCCTGACACGAACTTCGGCAACAAGGGGGGCGCTAGCACTGGAGAACAGAGAGAAAACAAACCCTTGCGGGACTGTCAAACTGGAAATAACACGAAAATTGTCCGGTTACGCGGCGCGATCCGACTAACTGTTTCTTCAGCGGTCACCAGCTAGCTTCGGAAGCTCGTCACAACCGGCCAGTTCCTGGATGAAGCAGTTTCGCAACAATGTTATCCGCGCTGGCCTCGAAGCGCTGTATTTCACCGGCGCGCATCATCTGATGCGACCGCTGTTCGCGGGCGTCGGTGCGATTTTCATGCTGCACCATGTCCGGCCGCGTGGCGACGCCGTTTTCCAGCCCAATCATCATCTCGAGGTCACGCCGGAATTCCTGCGCCTGATGCTGACCCATCTGCGGTCGCACGGGATCGACATCGTGACCATGGACGAGATGCATCAGCGGCTGATCGATCGCAACTTTTCGCGGCGCTTCGCCTGCTTCACCCTCGACGACGGCTATCGCGACAACCGGGATTTCGCGCTGCCTGTGATGCGGGAGTTTGGCGCACCCTTTATCGTCTATGTCGCCAGCGATTTCGCCGAGGGCACCGGGCGGCTGTGGTGGGTGGCGCTGGAACGGTTAATTGCCAGGGCGTCCTCGATCGAGGCCCGGATCGGCGACGTCGCGACCCGTCTCGATACCTCCACGCCACCGGCCAAACAGGAGGCCTTCGACCGGCTGCACGGCTGGCTGCGCTCGTTGCCGGGAGAGCAAGACGTCGCCCGTGAAATCAGCGCGATGTGCGCGCGCCATGGCGTCGACGAAACAGCCATATGCCGCGAACTATGCATGTCCTGGGATGAACTGAAGCCATTCGCCGGCGACCCGCTGGTCACGATCGGCGCGCACACCATCACGCATTGCAATCTCGCCAAGCAGACCGAGGCCATGGCGGCCGGCGAGATCGCCACCAGCCGCGCCCGGATCGAAAGCGCATTGCAGCGTCCCGTCCTCCACCTCGCTTATCCCTATGGTGACAGAATCGCGGCCGGCCCCCGCGAATTCGCGCTGGCGCGCGCGAGTGGCTTCAAGACCGCGGTGACGACGCGGCCGGGCATGATTTTTCCGGAGAGCGCCGAGCATTTGACCGCGCTGCAGCGGGTCTCGCTCAACGGCAACTATCAGGACACGCGGTTTCTTCCCGTGCTGACCTCCGGCGCCGCCACCGCTTTCGGCAACGGGTTTCGGCGGATCGACGCGGCTTGACTTCCTTCCTTCTCCCCTTGTGGGAGAGGGGAAGAGTCCCCTTTCTTGACTCGTCTCTCCCCCACGCCCAAAACCCTCGGCAAAACCAAGGGAGAAACGCATGTTCAAGGATCTGTTTTCGCTGAAGGGCCGCGTCGCGCTGGTGACCGGGGGATCGCGCGGCATAGGCAAGATGATCGCGGCCGGATTTCTCGCGCAGGGTGCGGCGAAGGTCTATATCACCGCGCGCAAGGCCGGGCCGTGCGAGGCGACCGCGAAGGAGCTTTCGGCCGCCTATGGCGGCGAATGCATCGCGCTGCCGATCGATATTTCCGCGATGGCCGGCATCGACATGCTGGCGGCCGAGATCAGGAAGCGCGAGCCGAAGCTCGACATCCTCGTCAACAATGCCGGCGCTGCATGGGGCGCGGAATTCGACGAATTCCCGGAGAGCGGCTGGGACAAGGTGATGAACCTCAACCTCAAGACGCCGTTCTTCCTGACCAAGGCGCTGGCCGCCCCGTTGCGCGCCGCCGCCACCGTCGAAAAGCCGGGCAAGGTCATCAACATCGCCTCGATCGACGGCATCTTCGTCAATCCGATGGAGACCTATTCCTATGCCGCCAGCAAATCGGGGCTGATCCACCTGACCCGCCGGATGGCCGCCAAACTGATCAGCGACCATATCGTGGTGACGGCGATCGCACCGGGCCCGTTCAAGTCCGACATGAACACGGCGGCGCGCGACAACGCCGACGAGGTGTCGACACGGGTGCCGTCGGGCCGGATCGGCACCGACGAGGACATGGCGGGCACCGCGATCTTTCTCGCCTCGCGCGCGGGAGATTATGTGGTCGGGACGACGATCGCGGTCGATGGCGGCATCGTCTATGCCAATCCCGGGATCAAGGGCGACGGGTGGGATTGAGAAAGGCGAATATTGGGTGGCGAATGGAAGTTCTTTTCTATTCGCTACTCGCTACTCGCTACTCGCCACCTGACTCACGTCTCGATCTTCACGTATTCGAAATCGCCGGGCTTGTTGTCGATGCCGACCTTGGGCGGCGAGATCCAGGGGGCGTAGGCGCCGATGTCGGTGACCGGCACCATCAGCGAGGCGATGAAATCGCCGTCGTCCACTGACGGCAGCCAGTCGTTCTTGCGCTTGTTCCAGGTGGCGTCGTCGATCAGCAGGCCGTCGGGCGTGGCGTGGACGTCCCTGAACTCGCCGATCTGGCGATGGAACGCGACGTTCGGCAGGGTCAGCTTGAAGTCGTAGCCGGCCGTCGAGATCACCTTGTTCCAGCGCAGCATGCCCTTGACGCAATCCTGCGTGTAGTCGTCGCGCAGCCGCATGTTGAGCGCGGTGAGCGCCGGCTCGTCGACCCGCTTGATCACGCCGTCGACCAGCTTGAGCACCGGATAGGTGTCGTTCTTCAGCTGATGGTCGTCCTTGATCTGGGTCTCGTGATAGCGCCCCTTGATGCCGGCATTGAAGGCGTTCGCCGCATTGGTCGAGACTTCCGAGCCGAACAGATCGAGCGACAGCGTGTAGTGCAGGTTCAGCTTCTTCTGGATGGTCGGCAGGTCGATCACCCCGAGCGCGCGGACTTTTGCCACATCGGTGGGATCGCTGATGCCGGCGGCCTTCATCGCTTCGCAGGTGCGCTGCACGACGCGGCTGATGCCGGTCTCGCCGACGAACATGTGATGCGCTTCCTCGGTCAGCATGAAGCGGCAGGTGCGCGACAGGGGATCGAAGCCGGACTGCGCGAGCGAGTGCAACTGCATCTTGCCGTCGCGGTCGGTGAAATAGGTGAACATGAAGAACGACAGCCAGTCCGGCGTCGCCTCGTTGAAGGCGCCGAGCATGCGCGGTGAATCGGCGTCGCCGGAGCGGCGGCGCAGCAAATCGTCGGCCTCCTCGCGGCCGTCGCGGCCGAAATATTTCTGCAGCAGATAGACCATCGCCCAGAGATGACGGCCCTCCTCGACATTGACCTGGAACAGGTTGCGCAGGTCGTAGAGCGAGGGCGCGGTCTTGCCGAGATGGCGCTGCTGCTCGACCGAGGCCGGCTCGGTGTCGCCCTGGATCACGATCAGGCGGCGCATCATGGCGCGATACTCGCCCGGCACTTCCTGCCAGGCCGGCTTGCCAAAACTCTCGCCGAACGGAATGACGCGGTTCTCTTCCTGCGGCGCCAGCAGGATGCCCCAGCGATAGTCCGGCATCTTGACGTAGTCG
>CALROE020000080.1:0-8992 GCA_943369715.1 Bradyrhizobium ivorense | reverse complement strand
CTGCAACGGATCGCCTACGGCGCTGGAGGAGATAGCGGATCGAATGTTGAAGTGGCTCACGTAAAATCTCCATGCGTTGCATGGCGCAAACTCGACGAGCAAGCCATCACGAACAAGCAATTAAGTGCTTCGCGCTCCGGGACAGCACGGCATTCGAGATGCGAGATATCGCCGGCCGGGCGGAATCAGCTACCCGCTCACAAACTCGTCGCGCCGGTAACCCTGCACGTACAACAATGCCGTGAGGTCGCCGTGGTCGATCCGTGCGGCCGCCGCGGCCGCCACCGCGGGCTTGGCGTGGTAGGCGACGCCGAGCCCGGCGGACTGGATCATGCCGAGATCGTTGGCGCCGTCGCCGGTCACCAGGGTGTCGATCTCGTCGAGATCGAAGGATTCACGCAGCTCGATCAGGGTTGCCAGTTTGGCGGCGCGGCCCAGGATCGGCTCGCGGACTTCGCCGGTCAGTTTCCCGTCCTCGACCTTGAGCTCGTTGGCGCGGTTCTCCTGAAATCCGATCAGCTCGGAAACCGCGCCGGTGAACAAGGTAAAGCCGCCCGAGATCAGGCAGGTCCAGGCGCCATGGGCGCGCATGGTCATGACCAGTTCGCGGCCGCCCGGCGTCGCCGTGATGCGCGTCTTCAGCACCTCGTCGACCACGCCGACGGGCAGGCCCTTCAACAGTGCGACGCGCTCGCGCAGCGCCGGCTCGAACTCGATTTCGCCGCGCATCGCGCGCTCGGTGATCCCGGCGACATGCGCCTTGAGGCCGGCGAAATCCGCCAGTTCGTCGATGCATTCCTGCCCGATCATGGTGGAATCCATGTCGGCCAGAAAAAGCTTCTTGCGCCTGAACGCCCGGGGCTGCACCACAATGTCGACAGGCAAATCGCCGCGCGCCTCGCGCAGGCGGGTGACGGCGGCGCCGATATCGTCGTGGCTGCCTTCGAAGGGGATGTCGACCGCCACTTCGTCGAACAGCCACTGCGCCTGTTCGGGCTGGCGAAGAACGGCGCGCGCGCCGTCCACCACCGTGCTATCGAGCGCGGGGGCGGCGGGGTTGCAAATGAGCGTGGCGACGAGAGACATCCGAGTGGCTTCACACGTGGAAAATGACAAGGCGGTGCTTATCGCAGGGCCGACCGCCAGCGGCAAGTCGGCACTCGCGCTCGAGTTGGCGGAACAAACCGGCGGCGTCGTCATCAATGCCGATTCGATGCAGGTGTATCGCGACCTGCGCGTGCTCACGGCTCGGCCGACGCCGCAAGAGGAGGCACGGGTGCCGCACCGGCTCTATGGCCATGTCGATGCCGCGGTGAATTTCTCGGCCGGAAGCTGGGTGGCCGATGCGGCCGCAGTGCTGGCGGAAGTCCGCGCGCAAAATCGCCTGCTGATTTTTGCCGGCGGCTCCGGCCTGTATTTCAAGGCGCTGACGCGAGGGCTGTCGGCGGTGCCGCCGATTCCCACGGAGATCCGCGACAGCGTGCGCGCGCGGCTGGAACGCGACGGAGTCGAGGCGCTGCATACTGAGCTGGCGCGGCGCGATCCGGCCTCCGCCGAGCGCCTGAAGCCGCGCGACCGCAGCCGCATCGCCCGCGCGCTCGAAGTAGTTGAGGCGACGTCACGTTCCCTGACCGACTGGCACCGCGACGGCCTGCCGCCGCTGTTGCCGCCGGACACATTCCGAGCGCTGTTTCTCGAGCCCGATCGCGATGCGCTTTATGCGCGGATCGATGCGCGCTTCGATGCGATGCTTGCGGCCGGCGCGCTCGACGAGGTCGCGGCGCTGGCAGCGCGAAAACTCGATCCGCTGCTGCCGGCGATGAAGGCGCATGGCGTGCCGGCGCTGATCCGGCATCTGCAGGGCGAGATCAGCCTGGACCAGGCGGCCGAGATCGGCCGCGCCGACACCAGGCATTACGCCAAGCGGCAGTTCACCTGGTTCCGGCATCAGCTGCCGGAATTCGAATGGGTGAGGCCGGAGGCGGCGCGGGAGTGGCTCACAACCGTCATTCCGGGATGGTCCGAAGGACCAGACCCGGAATCTCGAGATTCTCCGATGTGCAAGGGCACATCGTAGTTCGCTCGTTTCACTCGCGCCCCGGAATGACATGGGCGATTGGGAGCGCATGGCTGGAACCAGCAAATTGCTCTCGCCCGGCACAAAAAACCCCGCTAAGCTCTATTTCTGCGCCGATTGTTGGCCGTGGCTTGACTTTTCAGGCTTGGGCAGTATGTTCCGCGCAACCTTTGGGAAGTCTGGGCCGTCAAATGCGTAATATTATTACCAAACTCCTTATCGTCGTCGTACCCAGGCGCACCGCCGGGGGTGGCTGAGGCCATCCACATTCGGGCGGTGTGCATGGGGCCTCTTGGGCCCCTTTTTATTTTCCAGACAGCCAACTGACAAAAGTCGCTGACCACAGCGCATCCGGAGCAAGCCATGAGCGAGACCAGCCACGATCCGAACCAGATGACCGGCGCAGCGATGATCGTGCGCGCGCTGATCGATCATGGCGTCCAGCATATCTTCGGCTATCCCGGCGGCGCGGTGCTGCCGATCTATGACGAGCTGTTCCAGCAGAGCGACGTCGAGCACATCCTGGTGCGGCACGAGCAGGGTGCCGGGCATGCCGCCGAGGGCTATGCGCGGTCCACCGGCAAGCCGGGCGTGGTGCTGGTGACCTCGGGCCCCGGCGCCACCAACATGGTGACGCCGCTGGCCGACGCGCTGATGGATTCGATTCCGCTGGTGTGCATCACCGGGCAGGTGCCGACCCACCTGATCGGCAATGACGCGTTCCAGGAATGCGACACCGTCGGCATCACCCGGCCCTGCACCAAGCACAACTGGCTGGTGCGCGACGTCAACGATCTGGCAAAAGTGCTGCATGAGGCGTTCTATGTCGCGAGCTCCGGCCGGCCCGGCCCGGTCGTGGTCGACGTGCCGAAGGACGTGCAGTTCGCCACCGGCACCTATCACCCGCCGCGCAAGTCCGACGTTCATCTGTCCTATACGCCGCGCCTGAAGGGCGACGCCGCGCAGATCCGCAAGGCGGTGGCGCTGCTGGCGTCCGCCAAGCGCCCGGTGATCTACAGCGGCGGCGGCGTGGTCAATTCCGGCCTCGAAGCCTCCAGGCTGCTGCGCGAACTGGTCGAAGTCACCGGCTTTCCCATCACCTCGACCCTGATGGGCCTCGGCGCCTATCCGGCCTCGGGCAAGAACTGGCTCGGCATGCTCGGCATGCACGGCACCTACGAAGCCAACATGGCGATGCATGATTGCGACGTCATGCTGTGCGTCGGCGCGCGCTTCGACGACCGCATCACCGGCCGCACCGATGCGTTCTCGCCGAACTCCAAGAAGATCCACATCGATATCGATCCGTCCTCGATCAACAAGAACATCCGGGTCGACGTTCCGATCATCGGCGATTGCGCCAACGTGCTGGGCGACCTGTTGCAGGTGTTCAAGGCGGAAGCGAAGCGACCGGATATCAAGCCGTGGTGGCAGGAAGTCGCGAAATGGCGGGCGCGCAACTCGCTTTCTTACAAGAAGAACGGCGATATCATCCTGCCGCAATACGCCATCGAGCGGCTGTTCGAGCTGACGCGCGACCGCGACACCTACATCACGACGGAAGTCGGCCAGCACCAGATGTGGGCAGCGCAGTTCTTCGGCTTCGAGGAGCCGCACCGCTGGATGACCTCGGGCGGATTGGGCACCATGGGCTACGGCCTGCCGGCGGCGGTGGGCGTCCAGGTCGCGCACCCGAACAGCCTCGTGATCGACATCGCCGGCGACGCCTCGGTGCAGATGACGATGCAGGAGATGTCGACGGCCATCCAGTATGAACTGCCGATCAAGATCTTCATCCTGAACAACCAGTATATGGGCATGGTGCGGCAGTGGCAGCAGCTGCTGCACGGCAACCGGCTGTCGCATACCTATTCCGAGGCGCTGCCGGATTTCGTCAAGCTGGCGGACGCCTTCGGCTGCGTCGGTATCCGCGCGACAAAACCCGGCGACCTCGACGGCGCCATCCAGGAGATGATCGACGTCAAGCGCCCGGTGCTGTTCGACTGCCGGGTGGCGGCGCTGGAAAACTGCTTCCCGATGATCCCCTCCGGCAAGGCGCATAACGAAATGCTGCTGCCGGCGGAAGCCAACGACGAAGCCACCGCCGCCGCCTTCGCCGGCGGCAAGGCGCTGGTGTGAACGATGACCGGGTTTTTCAGGAACCTTCGGCCGCAAATTCTACTGTCATCGTCCGGCTTGACCGGACGATCCAGTACGCTGCGGCGGGCAAGTTCAATCTCGAACGCCTGCGATTACTGGATCCCCGCCTTCGCGGGGATGACGAATGGTGTGGTTGAGGCGATCGATGTTTGATCTCGGGCAACTGGAACACGCACACGGCGTCGTCGGCGCGGCGATGCCGCCGACGCCGGCGCTGGCGTGGCCGTTGCTGTCGCAGCGGCTCGGCGCCGATGTCATCGTCAAGCACGAGAACCACACGCCGATCGGCGCCTTCAAGGTGCGCGGCGGGCTGGTCTATGTCGACCGGCTGAAGCGCGAGCAGCCCGACACCATTGGAATCATCTCGGCCACGCGCGGCAATCACGGCCAGAGTCTGGCCTTTGCAGCGAGCCGCTATCGCCTGCCGGTAACGATCTACGTTCCCCAGGGCAATTCGGTCGAGAAAAACAACTCGATGCGGGCGCTCGGTGCCGAGCTCGTCGAGCATGGCGACGATTTTCAGGCCGCGCGCGAGGAAGCGATTCGCCGCGCCGCCGCCACGGGATTTCACATCGTGCCGGCGTTTCACCCCAACCTGGTGCTGGGCGTCGCGACCTACGCGCTCGAACTGTTGCGGAAGGCTGGGGATATCGACGTGCTCTACGTGCCGATCGGGCAGGGCTCGGGCGTCTGCGGTTGCATCATGGCGCGCGACCTGCTCGGGCTCAAAACCGAGATCGTCGGGGTGCAATCGACCGAAGCGCCGTCCTACGCGCTGTCCTTCGCGGCCGGCACGGTCGTGACCACCGAGAGCAGCAACACGCTGGCCGACGGCATGGCGACGCGCGTGCCCGATCCCGATGCGCTCGCGATCATCCGCAAGGGCTGCTCCCGCATCGCGCAGGTCAGCGACGACGAGGTGGCCGCCGCGATCCGCGCCTACTGGACCGATACGCACAACCTCGCCGAAGGCGCCGGCGCCGCGGCGCTCGCCGCCGCTCTGCAGGACAAGCCGAAGCTTCGCGGCAAGCGGGTCGGCCTCATCCTGAGCGGCGGCAACATCGATCTCGATCTATTCAACCGCTGGGTCATTCCGCAAGCCGCCGTCGCCGGTGGCAGGGTGCCGGCGTGAACGCAAATTTGGGGACTTGAAATGAACCAGCCCGCATCCGCCTATTTCATGGAAGAGCGCCACGATCCGGTCGAGTCGCACACGCTCTCGGTGCTGGTGCAGAACGAGCCCGGCGTGCTGGCGCGCGTCATCGGGCTGTTCTCCGGCCGCGGCTACAACATCGAAAGCCTGACGGTCTCCGAGACCGAGAACCAGAAACACGTCTCCCGCATCACCATCGTCACCACGGGCACGCCGATGGTGATCGAGCAGATCAAGCACCAGCTCGACCGCATGATCCCGGTCTACCGTGTCGTCGACATGACGCTGACCGGACGCTCGATCGAGCGCGAGCTGGCGATGGTCAAGCTGCGCGGCACCGGAGAACACCGGGTCGAGGCGCTGCGGCTGGCGGAGGCGTTTCGCGCCCGCGTCATCGACGCCACCACCGAGAGCTTCGTGTTCGAGATCACCGGCAACTCCGCCAAGATCAACCAGTTCATCGACCTGATGCGCCCGCTCGGCCTCGTCGAGGTTTCGCGCACCGGCGTCGCCGCCATCGTTCGCGGGCCCGAGGGGATGTGATTCCATGCTGGCGCGCGACTGGTACTACACGCAACGGCGTCGCCTCGGACTGGATTCCGCGGTCGCCTCGATCTACGACCGCCACGACAACAGCGACGTTCGTACCCGCGCGGCGCTGTCCATGCTCGGCGTGCAGCGCGGCTGGAAGGTCGCCGATATCGGCTGCGGCAACGGCGTGCTGGCGGTCGAAGCGGCGCTGATGGGCGCCGATGTCGACGCCATCGACATTTCGCCGGCGATGCTGGCGCTGGCGAAGATCCAGGCCAGCGACCGCAAGGTCGCGCTCCGGACCCAGCCCGCGGGCCTGCTGAGTTTTGCCTACCAGCCCAATTCCTACGACCTGATCGTCAGCGAATTCGCGCTGCATCATCTGCCGGATTTCTGGAAGGCGGTGGCGCTGGCGCGAATCTATGCCGCGCTGAAACCGGGCGCGAATTTCTACCTGCGCGACATCGTGTTCGTCAGCATGCCCGACGGCGTCGACCGCGACGTCGAGGCATGGGCCGATTTCAGCATCAAGAACCACGACTTCGATCGCGAAAGCGTCGTCACCCACATGCGCGACGAATACTCCACCTTCGGCTGGGTGATCGAGCGCATGCTGACCGATGTCGGCTTCACGCTGGTGTCGGCCGATTACCACGCGCCGCTGCACGGCACCTATCTGCTGCGCAAGCCGAAGCCCGGCGAGCAGGGCTAGCGTGTCGCAGTCGCTGCTGATCGCCTTTGTCATCTTCGCCACCGTGATGTTCTTCACGCCGGGGCCGAACAACATCATGCTGCTGTCGTCGGGGCTGACCTATGGCTTCCGCCGCACCCTGCCGCATGTCGCGGGCATCACGATCGGCTTTGCCTTCATGATCGGGGCGGTGGGCCTTGGGTTGGGCACCATCTTCATCACCTATCCGGTGCTGCAGACGATCCTCAAATATGCCGGGGTCGCCTATCTGGTCTATCTCGCCGCCCATATCGCGATGTCCGGGCCGGCCGCGCCGGACCAGGACAATGCGCGCGGGCCGATGACGTTCTGGGGCGCGGCCATGTTCCAGTGGATCAACGTCAAGGGCTGGGTGATGGTGATCGGCACCATCACCGCCTATGCCGGCATCGCCGGCTTTCCCTGGAATATCGTCATCCAGGTCCTGCTCAGCCTGCTGCTGGGAACATTGTCCTGCTCGGCCTGGGCGCTGTTCGGCAGCGGGCTGCGGCCGATCCTGACCTCGCCGGGGGCGGTGCGGGCCTTCAACATCGTCATGGCGCTATTGCTGCTGGCCTCGCTCTACCCGGTGTTCATGGACGCATGATGCCGCACCGGGCCATGCAGAAACGGATTTCCCCTGAGGGGGAAAATGCTCTAGACAACCCCGGAAATTCGCGGGCGACCGGCGGTCCTGACCACCTAAAAGCCTGATTAACCGGCCGATCTGGCCACCTATGAGGGAACGACCATGCGTGTTTATTACGATCGCGACGCCGACCTGAACCTGATCAAGGGCAAGAAGGTCTGCATCGTCGGCTATGGCAGCCAGGGCCACGCCCATGCGCTGAACCTGAAGGATTCCGGCATCAAGGACGTCGCCATCGCGCTGCGCAAGGGATCGGCCTCCGCCACCAAGGCGGAAAATGCCGGGTTCAAGGTGATGGAAGTCGCCGAGGCCGCCAAATGGGCCGACCTCATGATGATGCTGACCCCCGACGAATTGCAGGGCGACATCTACCGCGAGCACATGCACGACAACATGAAGAAGGGCGCCGCCCTGGTGTTCGCGCACGGCCTCAACGTGCACTTCAACCTGCTCGACCCGCGCGCCGACCTCGACGTGCTGATGATCGCGCCGAAGGGCCCCGGCCACACCGTGCGCTCGGAATACCAGCGCGGCGGCGGCGTGCCCTGCCTGATCGCGATCGCGAAGGACGTTTCCGGCAACGCCCACGACCTCGGCCTCAGCTACGCCTCGGCGATCGGCGGTGGCCGCGCCGGCATCATCGAGACCTCGTTCCGGGAAGAGTGCGAGACCGATCTGTTCGGCGAGCAGGTGGTGCTGTGCGGCGGCCTGGTCGAACTGATCAAGGGCGGCTACGAGACCCTGGTGGAAGCCGGCTACGCGCCGGAGATGGCGTATTTCGAGTGCCTGCACGAAGTGAAGCTGATCGTCGACCTGATCTATGAGGGCGGCATCGCCAACATGAACTACTCGATCTCCAACACCGCCGAATACGGCGAATACGTCACCGGCCCGCGCATCGTCACCGCCGAGACCAAGGCCGAGATGAAGCGCGTGCTGGCCGACATCCAGGGCGGCAAGTTCGCCCGCGACTGGATGCTGGAGAACAAGGTCAACCAGACCTCGTTCAAGGCCACCCGCGCCAAGCTCGCGCAGCATCCGATCGAGGAAGTCGGCGCCAAGCTCCGCGACATGATGCCGTGGATCAAGAAGGGCGCGCTGGTCGACAAGACCAAGAACTGAGGCCTGATCGCCGTTCCCCGGCAGCGAAGTGCCGCAAGCGCTGCCTCAACGACAAAGAGACGCCACTTTGGTCGACAAGATCGGGTGCCGATTCTGATGGACCTCTCCCGGCATTTGCCGGGAGAGGTTGCAATCTCTTCGCGAACTGGAGACGAGCCGGCGGGCGGGTTCAGCCAAACCGCACGCCGATCCTTTCCTTCTTGCGCCAGACAACCCTGCAAGGCCGCGCAGCGGACTCCATTTCCAGGGTCAGCGTGAAAGTGTCCGGGGCCTGAGCCAGCTTTGCTCCCTCGATGGACGCACCTGTCGCCGACAGATTGCGAACCGTGCAGGTCACGCTCTTTTTGCCGAAGCTGATCCTTGCGGCTCTCAATACATTGCGCCGCGTGGCTCGGCGGCTTTCTCCGGTATCCGCGTCCGCGGCGCCGCTTCGGGCTGGCGCTGATTTCGAAAGGGCCTGCTTCGGGGCCGGATGCGTCCCCGCTGCAACCTCGCCAGGCTCGATCGCCGGGATCGCGGGCACCAGATCTGTCCTGGCAAAACCCGACTTGATCTTTCCCGAGAAAATCAGGTCGGCCTGCAGCTGAAAAT
>CALROE020000079.1:0-9000 GCA_943369715.1 Bradyrhizobium ivorense | reverse complement strand
ACTTCGCTGAGGTCACGCGATCAAACTTCCCGCGCTTCGGATAGCCACCGCTGGCGGGCGGCATCCCAATCCGGGGGCAGATCAGTCGTATATCCCAGTGTCCGACCGGTAGCGATTGCACGGAACGCCTTCATCGCGCCGCGATGCGCACCTGAGACGAGAAACCTTCGCATTGCTTGTTCATCAGTCCAAAGCGAAAGCGTATGATGGACCCCCTCGACGGTCCGTGTCTGTGCGCTCAGATTTCCGGGCGCCTTCCGCGCTTGGGCCATTGACCGGATGGCGTGCCACCAGAATCGCAGCAGATGCCGCCGCCGCTTGAGCCGGAGACCGGTGATCGAGACATAGACGCTAGCGGTGCCCATTGCGATCTCCCGCTTCTGCCCGGATCCGCCACGCCAGCGCGACGCCGCAAACCGCCAGCGCAGCGCCGCCGCCTCCCAGCCACGTCATGCCGATATGATCGTTGATCACGCCGCCCCAGACAGCGCCGACGCCCTGGCCGAACGAAACCAGCGACCCGCTGAGTGCCAGCGCGACCGGCGTTGCCGGTCCAGCCAATTGCGCAAGCTGGGCGAGATTCATCGGCACCGCGGCAAACATCGTCGACGTAAGCAAAAGGATCAGTCCAGCGACGACCGGTAGCGCGACCGACTGCGGAGGCTGACTGAGCGCCCACGAATAGGCGCCGATAACGAACGTCATAATCACGAAGGTCGAAATCAAGCCAAGCCGGATGAAGTTGCGGTCGGCAGCCATGCCACCGACGGCGAGGCCGAGCAATGATCCGATCCCGATAAAGACCTGCAGCGCGCCGACGCCCGCGCCTGTCATGCCGGTCAGGCTGTTGATGATCGGCCCGAGGTACGAAACGACCGTAAACGCCGAGGCAAATCCAAGAACGATTAACCCGAAAACGCGGATAATCGCTCCGCTCCTTAACAGCGACGTAAACGCCGCGGGCGGCCCGGGCACCGAATCGATCCGGGGCACTCCGAAGAGAACGATCAGGGCCGACAGTGCGCAAATCGCTGCCGAGTAACTGAAGGTCGTGCGCCAGCCGAAATAGCCGCCGACCACCGATCCGATGGGCACACCGAGTGCCAGCGCCACGGTCAGCCCGCCGACGACGATGGCAAAAGCTCGACCGCGTCGTTCCGGCGGCACCAGCGACGTCACCGCAATGGTTGCGAGCGAGCCGACGAAGGCGGTGAAGATGCCGCCGAGAACGCGCAAGGCAAACAGCCAGCTGAAAGTGGGCGCCCATGCGCTCATCGCGTTGCAGAACGCCAGCATCACCAAACCCGCCACCATCACCTCTCTTCGCTCGCGCTTGGATACCAGCGAGGCGGCGAATGGGGCTGCCACCGCAAAGGTAATCGATGCGGCCGGAACCAGCAGGCCGGCGGTGCCGACCGAGACCGCCAGATCGCTGGCCAGTTCGGATAGCAGTCCTGCGAATACGAAACTCTGGGTACCGATCGCGATGTTCACCGCGGCGAGTGCGAAAATGGCGGGGGGCACGCGAGGCCTCCAGAAGTTGACACTGTCTACTAAAACGATATAGCATTCTCGGCAAGGGACAGGCAAGCGCGTGGGAGGTAAAATTGCTTTCGAAATCTTCTCGAATGTCAGGAGCCGGAAAATCCGCCGTTACAGCCCACCAGCGACGCCTGCGCTCGAAGTATGGGACGTGGGCGCTGGTCACCGGAGCGTCTGATGGCATCGGCAAGGCGATCGCCGGGCAACTGGCGGAAGCCGGGTTGAACCTCGTTCTCGTCTCGCGTCGCCGTGAAGTGCTTGAGGTGGTGGCGGCCGATCTGACGCGACAGCACCGGATTGAAGCAAGGTCGCTTGCCCTGGATCTCGGGCAGCGCACCGCGGTCAGTGCGCTGGTGTCGGCAACGGACGGTCTCGATGTCGGACTGGTGGCTGCCGTCGCCGGATTCGGCACATCCGGACGGTTCGTCGATAACCCGCTCGACCGCGAACTGGATATGGTCGACGTGAACTGCCGCGCGGTCGTCGAACTTTCCCATCACTTTGCCCGCAGGTTCGTAGCCCAGCGGCGAGGCGGTTTGATCCTCATGAGTTCGCTGGTGGCGTTTCAAGGCGTTCCCCGCGCCGCCACCTACGCAGCAACCAAAGCCTTCATCCAGACGTTCGCGGAAGGGCTGCGGCTCGAACTGGCCCCTTCCGGCGTTGATGTCGTCGCTTCCGCTCCGGGCCCCGTTCGAAGCGGGTTCGAAGCCCGCGCCGACATGCGGATGGGTTCGGCCGAGAGTCCGGAGGTGGTCGCGCGGCAAACGCTTGGAGCGCTTGGCCGCCGCTTGACGGTGCGACCGGGTTTCCTGTCGAAATTTCTCGAAGCATCGTTGCTTCCCTTGCCGCGGCTCGCCCGCAGTCGGATAATGGGCGTCGTAATGGGGGGCATGACGCGGCATCAGAATGACAGAAAGGAGCAGCAAGACAGGCGATTTGCGTGAGGCCTGCGTAAAAGAGGCTCTAGCGATCATTGCAAAGGGTGGTATCGATTCCCTAAGTCTTCGGGATGTGGCGCGGCGCCTCGGGGTGTCGCATCAGGCGCCCTACAAGCATTTTCCCAGCCGCGAGCATATACTCGCCGAGGTCGTTGGGCGGGCCTATGCGAGCTTTGCCGCACATCTCGACAAGCGACTCCACAGCGAAGATCCGTATGTCGATCTCGGCAACCTCGGCCGCTCCTATCTGGACTACGCCCGGAAGCATCCGCTGCATTACCAGTTGATGTTCGGCACGCCATTGCCGGACCCCGCCGAGCATCCCGAGATGATGGCCAAGGCGGAACATGCGTTCGCGACGCTCAAGGAGACGATTGCGCGATTGCCGGGCCGCAAGTCGGATGCGGACGTCGATCTTGACGCGTTGTTCGCCTGGTCGGTCGTTCACGGCCTTGCCAGTATTCTGCAAAGGCCCGCCGCCGAACGACTGGGCTTGCGCAAGGCGACCATATCGGAGGCGACTGCGCACACGCTCGGGCGCATCGCCGATGCGCTCGGTCGTCCGCACCGGAAGCCGTGACGTGAGGACGCGTCGTCCCGTTGCCGCGGGTTGCGAATCCATCGCGATGATGCATCATGAAGGATGGACTCGCTCGCGGCCGTTTTTCGTGAGGTCGGCGCTCCCCTCTCGATCGAGCGCATCACCCTGGATCCTCCGGGACCCAGCGAGGTGCTGGTGCGTGTTGCCGCCGTGGGCCTGTGCCGCACCGATTATCATGTCATGCGCGGCGAACGCCGGGTCGCGATGCGGCCGATGGTGCTTGGCCACGAGGCCGCGGGCGTCGTCGAAAAAACCGGCGACGCGGTCGGCGGCATCCAGCCCGGCGATCACGTCGTTCTGACCTTCATCCCCGGCTGCGGAAAGTGCCACTGGTGCCGGCGCGGTCTGCATCATCTGTGCGCCGAGGGCGCGCGCATCACGCAGGGTCCGCAACTCGACGGCAGTTACCGCCGGCGTGACCGCGACGGCGTCGCGGTTGGCGCCTTCTGCATGATCGGCGCCTTCGCCGAACGCGCCGTCGTCGACCAGGCGTCCGTCGTCGTGATCGGCAAGGACATCCCATTCGATCTGGCCAGCCTCGTCGCCTGCGGCGTGCCGGCCGGCGTCGGCGCCGCGCGGCAGCGGGCGCGGGTGCAGCCTGGCGAAAGCGTGCTGGTGGTGGGCTGCGGCGGTGACGGCATGAACGTGGTCCAGGGCGCGCGGCTGTGCGGCGCCGCCAGGATCATCGCCGCCGATATCGTGCCGGCCAAGCTCGACTGGGCGCGCGAGTTCGGCGCGACGCATGGCATCAACGCGGAAGGCGATGCGCTGATTCGCGCGGTGCACGAACTGACGGACGGAATTGGCGTCGATCATGCCTTTGTCTGCATCGATCCGCCCTCGACCTTGCTTCCGGCATTCCGCGCCACCGCCAGGGGCGGCAACGTCGTGGTCACGGCGCTGACGCCGGACACCGTGACGGAAATCAGGATTCCGCCGCTGGAGCTGTTCGTCAGCCAGAAGGCCATCATGGGCGCGGTGTATGGCTTTGCCAGTCCGCGGCTGCAGATTCCCGAACTGCTGGCGCTGTACCGCAAGGGTGACCTGAAGCTGCGCGAACTGATCACGCGCACCTACCGTCTCGACGACATCAACCGCGGCTATGCCGATCTCGAAGCGGGCAAAAATCTGCGCGGCGTCGTGGTGTTCGATTAGCAAATGCGGGCAAGGCATGCCGGTTGGCGGCTAGCCGGCCCCCAGCGCCACGGCGATATTGTACGTCGCAAAACTCGCGGCATAGGCCAGCGCGAACATGTAGCCGAAGGTAAGCCACATCCAGGTCCAGCTTCCGGTCTCGCGCCGGATCACCGCCAGCGTCGAGGCGCATTGCGGCGCGAAGATGAACCAGGCCAGCAGCGACAGCGCGGTGGCGAGGCTCCATTTCGTCGCCAGCACTTGTCCGATCTGCTCGGCTGCTTCCTTGCCGCCCTCGATGGCATAGACGGTGCCGAGGGCTGCGACCGCGACTTCCCGCGCCGCCATGCCCGGGATCAGGGCGACGGCGATCTGCCAGTTGAAGCCGACCGGAGCCAGCAGCGGCTCCAGCGCCTTGCCGATCATGGCGGCGAGGCTGTAGTTGATGGCGGGGTCGGAGGCGCCATCAGGCGGCTGCGGAAACGAGGCCAGGAACCAGATCAGCACCATCATCGAGAAGATCGTGGTGCCGGCGCGCTGCAAGAACATCTTGGCGCGGGTGTAAACGCCGATCGCGATGCTGCGCGGGCGCGGCAACTTGTAGTCGGGCAGTTCCAGCATGAACGGCGCCGGCGCGTAGTCGCGCCACATGAAGAATTTGATCAGGCTCGATACGCCGAGTGCGCTGGCGATGCCCGCCACATAGAGGCCGAACATCACGAGGCCCTGCAGACTGACAAACCCCCAAACCTGTTTGGCGGGGATGAAGGCCGAGATGATCAGGGTGTAGACCGGGATCCGCGCCGAACAGGTCATCAGCGGCGCGATCAGGATGGTGGTCAGCCGGTCGCGGCGGTTGTCGATCACCCGCGTCGCCATGATGCCGGGGATGGCGCAGGCGAAGCTCGACAATAGCGGAATGAAGGCGCGGCCGTGCAGGCCGGCGCCACCCATGATGCGGTCCATCAGGAACGCCGCGCGCGCCATGTAGCCGAAATCCTCCAGCAGCAGAATGAACAGGAAGATGATGATGATCTGCGGCAGGAACACGACGACGCTGCCGACGCCGGAGATCACGCCGTTCTGCAGAAAGCTCTGCAGCAGCCCCGCGGGCAGGGTGTCATGAACCAGCTGGCCGAGCGCGCCGAAGCCCGAGGCCAGCAGCTCCATCAGCGGCTGCGCCCAGGCGAACACCGCCTGGAACATCACGAACAGGATCAGCGCCAGGACCGCGAGCCCGGCCACCGGGTGCAGCACTACGGCGTCGATCCGCGCGGTCCAGGTGTCGGGCCGGGTCGGCAGGCTGATGGTCGCCGCGATGATGCGGTCGGCTTCGCGCTGGGTGGCGCGCAATTGCGCGACCGTGAGCGGCTGCCACAGGTTCGGCTGCGCGGGGTGCGGGGCTTGCGCCGCGATGAGTTCGTCGGTCCGGCGCAACAGCTCGGCGGTGCCGCCCTTGCGCACCGCGATCGAGGTGACGACGGGGACGCCGAGCGCCTCGGACAGGCGCGGCACGTCCACGGAGACGCCGCGGCGCGTGGCGATGTCGAACATGTTGAGCACCAGCATCAGAGGCCGGCCGGTGCGCTTGAGCTCGAGCAGGAGGCGGATCGTCAGCCGCAGATTGGTGGAATCGGCGACGCAGAGCACGAGATCGGGCAGCGCCTCGCCGGGGGTGCGGCCGAGCACGATATCGCGGGTAATTTCCTCATCGGGGCTGCGGCCGCGCAGCGAATAGGTGCCGGGCAGATCGACCAGCGAAACCTGGCGCCCCAGTGGCGTGACGAACGAGCCCTCCTTGCGCTCCACCGTGACGCCCGGATAGTTCGCGACCTTCTGGCGGCTGCCGGTGAGCGCGTTGAACAGCGAGGTCTTGCCGCTGTTCGGCGTGCCGACCAGGGCGAGATGCATCAGTGGAGCTTCCATCGATCAAATCCGGTCGCGTCAGGCGACAATGATGGCCATGGCCTCGCGTCGGCGCACCGCGATCGTGACGTTCTCGACGCGGACCGCGATCGGATCGTGGCCCACGATGCCCTCGTGCAGCACCTCGACCCTGGCGCCTTCGACGAAACCGAGCTCGATCAACCGGCTTTCGAGCTCATCGGCCGCCAGCGCCGAGCCGGCATCACCGGCGGCGAGGTGCTGGATCACGCCCGAAAAGCCGCGCCTGGCCAAGCCCAAGGGGAATCCGGAGGGAGATTCAAAGGGCGATTGCGGAGGAGCACCGTTCCGTTCGGTCATGGCTTGTATTTCCAATCAGCGGCGGGCCGGTCAAGGCTGGCGACCAGTATGCGGCTGCACCTTAGAGCGATTATAAGCAATGGCACGCGCCTTCCGGCCGACACGGGACCCTGGAACACATTCAGCTCCCACTTCCCTTCAATTCTTAAACGCCGGAAAAGCTTACCCGTATTGATCCGGCACAATCGTGCTCCGGCCACGAAATTTCCTGGAATGAGTTGGGAATGACTGGAAATGACTTGGGAACGCCGCTCCGGGAATGTCTTGGGCAAACCGGTGTTTTCAGCTGCAGCTGGCGGGATCACCCCCTCACGCCGACATTTCCACGCCGTGTTTCGCGTCATCGGTCAGGATTTCGAAGGCGGCACGGTTTTTCGTTTCCAGCACCTCGGTCTTGCCGGTGCGCCGGTCGGTTAGGCGCAGCGTGCAACCGGCGATCTTGCTGTTGAGGCAGTGCTTTATGCCGCCGGGCGGATTGTAGTATCTTAATCCAACGAACGCCTCTCGCGGCGCCGATATCGTTGCTGCGATCTCCGCATCCTTGTTTCGCGACGCAAACTCCCAGACGAAATAGTCGAACTTTCCTCGCGCCCGGACGGCTTGGCCCAATCGCGTGAACGCGTACTCTCTGCCGCGATGACGAAGCACCATTGGCGAGATGGGCGGCGTCCAGAACGGCCCAAGACGAAGTCTCGCGGTCGCCACCTCCAGAAAACTGTCGGGCTGATTGTCAAATCCGGCGACCTGGCCCCAGGCGTAGAGATCGGTGTGGCGAGATCCCCAATTATGGTTCTGGCTGCCGACCCAGTCGGCAATCTCGATTGGCTTCCCATCGACGGTCAGCGTGCCGCTGAAGCTCGCCATGGGCAGGCTGACGACGCTTTTGGCGGCAGGAAAGCGGCCCTGGTACAGCGCCAGAGGCAGCAGGAGGACCGGCGGCGAAGCACCGGCGAATTTCAGGTCCCAAGCCAGGCTGTGGTGCTGGCCCGCGATGGTGCCCTCGAGCCGGTTCGGCTCCAGCGTCGCCTTGCCGACGCGCACACGAAACGACGAGGCATCGAAGTTGCAGCCGGTGAACCGGAATTCCTGCTTGGCAACCGCGTGACGATTTTGCCCGGCATCGAAGAAAATCGCCCAAAGCTCGCCGATGGCATCACCCGGACGTCCTTTGGGGCTGAAGATCGTGTAGCGGATCCAGAAGGCCTGCGGGCGATGCGGGTGGTTGGCGCGCAGGAAGAAGCTTTCGTAGTGCCCTTCGGGTTGGCCGCGATAGCGCGTGAAATTCACCTCCCGCGAAAATGTCTCCAGCCGGTCCTGCATGTTGCTCCGTGGTCGTCGATCGGCTGCCGCGACCAACCGAGATTCATGAAGATGCGGCTTGATGCGCTGCGGCTAGCCCTGCGGCTTCGGATCCGACCCGGCGACCATGGCGCGGGTTCGAAAATAATCCAGCACGAACAGGCGAATGGCCGACGACAGATTGCCTTGCTGGCGGTTGGAGTCGATCTCGCCGACCAGTTCGGACAGCGTCATGTCGCGCAGGCCCGAGATTTCCTTCATGCCGTTCCAGAATGCCTCTTCGAGGCTGACGCTGGTCTTGTGGCCGGCGACCACGATCGAGCGCTTGACGACCGGGGACTTCATGATGCGTCCCCGTCATTGACGCGGTGCTGATCCAGCAAATCGTTCGCACGGTCGGCGCGCTGCTGATCCAGGGCGCGTTCGGATTTGGTTCGGCCGAACCGCGTCCGGTTGGCGTCGGACTGCTTCGCCGACGCTTTGCGCTCGGTGCGTTTCCTGAAGCGCTTCAGGTTGACCACATCCCCCATGCCAGCCTCCATCATTCAACAATTTCAGAGTACATGATGTATTCACAAAAGCGTGAATGGTCGCGCCGGCCCAGCTCGATCGTCATTCAAAAAAATCCCCAACATTAGTCTTTGATGGCATCAAGAAATAAAAACCACTTTGCGAAAGCTCAATGTTTTTTCGTCTACCACGACACGGCGCAACGACGAAGCTGATAGGTCTTAGTTTTTAGCCGTTATGGGCTATAATTATTTTGCAGCCCCCGTAATTTTACGGGGATTGTGCTGCGCTCAGCCGGGGTGTGTCATTTTGCCGGGCTGTACCAGCCGGTCGAATTCCTGAGCCGAAACAAATCCCAGCCGCACCGCCTCCTCGCGCAAGGTGGTGCCGCTTGCATGGGCCTCCTTCGCGACCTTGGCGGCATTGTCGTAGCCGATCTTCGGCGCCAGCGCCGTCACCAGCATCAGCGAGCGCTCCATCAGATCATGGATACGTTTTTCGTCGGCGCGGATTCCGTCGACACAATTTTCCGTGAACGAGCGGGTGACGTCGGCCAGCAATTCGATGGAATGCATCATGCAATGCGCCATTACCGGCTTGTAGACGTTCAGCTCGAAATGGCCCTGGCTGCCGGCGACGGTGATGGCGGTCTGGTTGCCGAACACCTGGCAGCACACCATGGTCATCGCTTCGCACTGGGTCGGATTGACCTTGCCCGGCATGATCGACGAA
>CALROE020000078.1:0-9003 GCA_943369715.1 Bradyrhizobium ivorense | reverse complement strand
ATGGGTCCAGGATCGCACCAGCCGGCTGCGCTGATAGTTCAAATGCGCCAGCTCGACCTGAAGCGAACCTTCCCGGGTTTTGGCGCGCCGGCCAAAAATTTCGAGGATCAGTCCGGTGCGGTCGAGCACCTTGGTGTTCCAGGCCTTCTCGAGATTGCGCTGCTGGATCGGCGACAGCGCGCAGTCCATCACCACGAGTTCGATGTCGTGCCCGGTGATCAGCCCGACGATCTCCTCGACCTTGCCCTTGCCGAGATAGGTCGCGGGCCGGACCTGGCTGATCGGCGCGATCAGCGCCTCCGCGATCACAAGATCAATGGCACGCGCCAAGCCGACGGCTTCCTCGAGCCGCGCCTCGGAATTGCGCATGGCATGCGAATCCATTGTCGCGTCGGGGTCACCGCGACGCACACGCAGATAGGGGCCGATGACAACCACCCGCCCCGATTCTTTGCCCCCTGCCGACCGCGGACGGTCGGCGCCCTCTTCAGGATTTCGGGGTTCCAATCAGATCACTCTCAAGCCGGCGCGTCCTCGCCGCCTTCGAACAGCTGGATCGGAGCGCCCGGCATGATGGTCGAGATCGCATGCTTGTAGACGAGCTGCGAATGACCGTCGCGACGGAGCAACAGGCAGAAATTGTCGAACCAGGTGACAATCCCCTGCAGCTTCACTCCATTGACCAGAAAGATCGTCAGTGGCGTCTTGGTCTTACGAACGTGATTAAGGAAGGTGTCTTGTAGGTTTTGTGCGCGGTCTGCCGCCATTGTTTTTATCCCGCAGTCTTGTTTGCTTCTTTTTATTGAACCGATGGCTGCTCTCTCGCGGAGCCGTCCCCGGTTGCCGGCTTCCCCTGAGATCCCCCCTCCGAGGGCGCGGCGGTATGATTAGAAGGCAGGCGCGCTTTTTAGGCAAGCCAGTTCGCGCGTCAGGTGCACAGAACACTGGTGCAATTCTCCGTAAAACCACGGAAAGAGATGAATTTTCTCAAGCAGATGCATGGAATAAACGCTGAGATTACCTAGCCGACGCCGAGTGCCTTGAGCTTGCGATGCAGCGCCGAGCGCTCCATGCCGACGAATTCCGCAGTGCGAGAGATGTTTCCGGAGAAACGACTGATCTGCGCGATCAAATAGTCGCGCTCGAATACCTCCCGTGCCTCGCGCAGCGGCAGGCCCATGATGTGTTCGCCATTGTTGCTGGTCGGCATCGCCGGCACCATCGAGCCCACGTCCTGCGGCAGCATATCGGCGGTGATGATTACCTCCGGACCGCCGCTCGCCAGAATCATCACGCGTTCGACGTTGTTGCGAAGCTGGCGGACGTTGCCGGGCCAGACATGCGACTGCAATACCGCCATCGCATCCTGGCCGATCTGGCGCTTCGGCAACCCGGTCGCGACCGAGATCTGATCCATGAAATAGTCGATCAGCTCGGGGATATCCTCGCGCCTTTCCGACAGCGGCGGCACCCGGATCGGCACCACCGACAAGCGGTGGTAGAGGTCCTCGCGGAAGCGGCCTTCGGCGATCTCTTCTTCCAGGTTGCGCGCGGTCGATGAAATGATGCGCACATCGACAAGGACCTTGGTGGTGCCGCCCGAGCGCTGGAAGGTCTGGTCGACCAGCACGCGCAGGATCTTGTTCTGGGTCTCCCGCGGCATGTCGCCGATCTCGTCGATGAACAGGGTGCCGCCATGGGCCTCCTCCAGCGCCCCCGCCTTGCGCTGCTGCTCGCCGTTGGACTGTTCGATGCCGAACAGCTCGACTTCCATGCGCTCCGGCGTGATCGCCGCGGCGTTGATGACGACGAACGGTCCCTCGGCACGGGCCGATGCGTTGTGCAACGTGCGCGCCGCCAGTTCCTTGCCGGCGCCGGACGGGCCGACGATCAGGATGCGGCTGTTGGCCTTGGCGGCCCGCTCGATGGTCTGGCGCAGCTGGTTCATGCAGGCCGAGCGGCCGGTCAGCACGCTGGCGGCCGGCGCCAGTTGCTTGAGCTCCTTCACCTCGCGCTTCAGCCGCGACGTTTCCAGCGCCCGGGTCGCCACCAGGATCAACCGGTCCGACTTGAAGGGCTTTTCGATGAAGTCGTAGGCGCCGCGCTTGATGGCGGCGACCGCGGTCTCGATATTACCGTGCCCCGAGATCATCACGACAGGCACGTCGGCGTGGTCCTTCTTGATCTGCTCCAGCAATTGCAAGCCGTCGAGCTTGCTGCCCTGCAACCAGATGTCGAGAAACACCAGATGCGGCCGCCGGTTGGCGATTTCCGCCAGCGCCGAATCGCTGTCGCGCGCGGTCCGGGTGGTGAAACCCTCATCATCGAGAATGCCGGCGACCAGATCCCGAATATCTGCTTCGTCATCGACAATCAAAATGTCATTTGCCATGGGTCGCGCCCTGTCTTGTCAGTTGCCGGTTGCGGCTTCGATTTTTGCTTCATTGTTAGTCGTGTCAGCCGGCTCAATGGTTTCAGGGGCCGGCGGCTTTGTTTCTGCCGCCGGCTCCTTGATCTCCGGCTTTGCTGCGTGGCCCGATATGGCGAATCGCAACCGCATCCAGGCGCCGCGCTGACCCGGCCGGATGTCCGCGGCATCGTGCAGCTCGATCTTGCCGCCGTGGTCCTCCAGAACCCGGCCAACAATGGCCAGACCAAGTCCGGTGCCCTTCGACCTCGTGGTCACATAGGGTTCGAGCAACCGCGCCCGCGCTACCTTGGGCAGGCCGATCCCGTTGTCGATGACATCGATCACGATGTCGTCTCCCTCGATGGCGGCGACGACCTCGATCTTGCCTTTGCCCAATTCCTCCGCCGGGACGGCTTCAATCGCTTCCGACGCGTTCTTGATGATGTTGGTCAGCGCCTGCGAAATCAGCCGCCGGTCGAACTGCGCCCGCATCGGGTCGTCCTTGATCTCGGCTTCGAAGTCGATGTCGGGATTGCCGACCCGCATCAGGAACACCGCCTGCCGGACGGTATCGGCGACGTCCTCGCCTTCCATGACGGGTTTCGGCATTCGCGCGAAGCGTGAGAATTCATCGACCATCCGCCTGATATCGTCGACCTGCCGCACGATGGTATCGGTGCACTGCTCGAAGATCGCCTTGTCCTCGGTGATGACCTTGCCGAATTTGCGGCGGATGCGTTCGGCCGAAAGCTGGATCGGCGTCAGCGGGTTCTTGATTTCGTGCGCGATCCGCCGGGCGACGTCGCCCCACGCCGAGGTCCGCTGCGCCGAAACCAGCTCGGTGATGTCGTCGAGCGTGATGATATAGCTGTCGCGCGCCTGGCTGGTCTGTTCGGCGCTGACCCGCACCGACAGGTTGCGCTCGTGGCCGTCGCGGAGAAGGGTGATCTGGCCCTGTACCAGCCGCTGGGTGCCTTCGCGCGCGGTCTTCATCATGTCATCGAGTTCGGGCAGCACGTCCGACAGCGGATGGTCCAGCGTCTCGGATTCCGCATGACCGATCAGTTTTTCGGCGGAACGGTTGAGAATACCGACGTTGCCGGCGGCATCGACGCCGATGATGCCGGCGCTCGCCGACGACAATACCGCCTCGATGAACCGGCGCCGGCTGTCGATCAACTCGCTGGCGCCGACCAGTTCGTCGCGCTGGGTGCGCAGCTCCTGCGTCATCTTGTTGAAGGTTTCGCCGAGCTGGGCGAGATCGCCCTCGGACTTGTGAACCGGTACCTGAACATGCAGGTCGCCGGTCGAGACGATATTGGCGGCGCCCATCAGCCGCCGGATCGGCGCGACCAGCCAATTGGCGAAATTCAGCCCGATCAGAACCGAGGCCATCAGGATGGTCAGCGCGATCACCGCGAACATCAGCGCGAAGGCCACCTGGATGCCGAGCTTGCGCGACTCCATCTGGGCGTATTCGGCGACGCTGGCCTGGGTCTGCCTGAGCTGCGCCACCACGCGCGGATCGAGCAAACGGGCGACATAGAGGAACGTGTCGTTGAAGGCGCGCAGCCGGATCACGGCGGCGACGTAATTCGCCTCGATGAACACGGCGATCTGTGGCTCGGTTTCATCGACCCCGCTGAGGAATTCCGGGGCCGGCGTGGTGAAGGCCTGCGCAATGCCGGTTTGCGCGGTCTCGAGGATATTGGGGACATTGTCGATCACCATGGCGCCCGGCAGGTTGCGCGAGGCGGCGCTGGCGGTCAGCAGCCGGCGAAAGGTCCCGCGATCCTGGTCGAACAACGGCCGCGCGTTGGCGATGTCGTTGGCCATGCCCAGGATATCGCCGCGGATGGCCTGCGCATGCTCGTGCAGATAGGCGTTGGCCACGATCAGCGAGTTCTGGATCACCTCGCGCGTCGGGCCCGAAAACAGCCGGTCGAGGCCGCGATCGATGGTGATATTGGCGACGATCGCCACCAGCACGGCCGGCAACACCGCAATGACGGAGAACAGGCTGACGATCTGGACGTGCAGCCGCGCCGCTGCCCGGCCGCGGCGGCGGGCCTGGACCACCTGCCAGACCTCGCGCACGATGATGCCGACCAGCAGCAGGATGCACGCCGCATTGATCAGCAGGAACGAATAGACCACCTCGCGGGTCGGTTCGATCGGCGTCAGGCCGGTCAGGACGACAAAAGTGAGGAATGCCGACAATAGCGCAATGGCGACGGCAAACGGCGCCAGCCACCTCCGCAGGGAGGATCCCTTGGATTCAGCAAACGTCGGATCGAACGATGGGGTCGAGGTGTCTGCGCTGTTCATTCCGGCAAGGTGTGAGCTGAAGGCTATGTCCGCCGGCAGCGGACTGATGCATTCATATCACATTGTTGCCGAATTGCGACAATTCCACGGCGCTGCCTCGCACTGAATTGCGCGGGGCCGGTTTATGAACGTATTCCAGATCGCGCAGCCGCTAGCCGCCGCTGCGATAGACCTGAATGTCGAGATCCCGGATCTTCTTCCGCAGCGTGTTGCGGTTGAGGCCCAAGAGATCGGCGGCGCGAATCTGATTGCCGCGCGTCGCCGCCAGCGCCGCCGTGAGCAGCGGAATCTCGATTTCCTTGAGGATCCGGTGATAGAGCCCCGGCGGCGGCACGCCGTTGGGAAAGCCCGAAAAATGCGATGACAGATAGGCTTCGACCGCGCCGCCGAGGTTGTCGACGCCGTGCTGGACGCTGCCGCCCGAAGTCACCGCCGGAGGTGCCAGCTCGCCATCGATGACGGAGCCCGTGATGACGTCCTGCGGATATAATGCCGCCAACCGGCGCGCGAGGTTTTCAAGTTCGCGCACATTGCCGGGCCAGCGATGCTGCTTGAGGCGTTCCAGCGCCAACACATCGAGCTTCTTCGGCGGCAATCCGTCCTTCTCGGCCAGCGTGAAGAAGTGCCGGATCAAATCCGGCAAATCCTCGATTCGCTCGCGCAGCGGCGGCAAACGCAGCGGCACGACGTTGAGGCGGAAGAACAGGTCTTCGCGGAACAGGCCCTGCTGAATCAGGATGCGCAGGTCCTTGTTGCTCGCAGCCACAATGCGCACGTCGGTCTTGATCGGGGTGCGACCGCCGACGGTGGTGTATTCGCCCTGCTGCAGCACCCGCAGCAGACGGGTTTGTGCCTCCATCGGCATGTCGCCGATCTCGTCGAGAAACAGGGTCCCGCCTTCGGCCTGTTCGAACCGGCCGGAGGCGCGGGTATTGGCGCCGGTGAAGGCGCCGCGTTCATGGCCGAACAATTCCGATTCGATGAGATCGCGCGGGATCGCCGCCATGTTGACCGCGACGAAGGGGCCGTTGCGCCGCTTGCCGTAGTCGTGCAGCGCGCGGGCGACCAGTTCCTTGCCGGTTCCGGACTCGCCGGAGATCATCACGGTAAGGTCGGTCTGCATCAGCCGCGCCAGCACCCGGTAGATTTCCTGCATCGCCGGCGAGCGGCCGATCAGCGGAATCGAATCGAACTCGTTTTCATCGGGGCGGCTGGCCGCCCGCTCCTTGGGCTCCGCCAGCGCGCGGCCGACGATGGTGATGAGCTCCTTGAGGTCGAACGGCTTTGGCAGGTATTCATAGGCGCCGCGCTCCGAGGCCCGGATCGCCGTCATAAAGGTGTTTTGCGCGCTCATCACGATGACCGGCAGATTGGGCCGCATCTTCTTGATCCGCGGCAGCAGATCGAAGGCGTTCTCGTCCGGCATCACCACGTCGGTGATGACGAGATCCCCCTCGCCCTGGCTGACCCAGCGCCACAACGTCGCGGCGTTGCCGGTCAGCCGCACCTCGTATCCGGCGCGCGAGAGAGCCTGGTTCAGAACCGTACGGATGGCGGTGTCATCGTCAGCTACAAGTATGCTACCTGCGGGCATTGTCATTCCTCATCTGGAGTCCTGTGAGGCATGCGACGGCGTCCCCGTAACGCCATCGCGGTTGCTTTGGTCGAATTGCTTGGTCGGGTTGAACATCGGCAGCAGCACGCGGAAGGTGGTTTTCCGCGGCTGCGATTCGCATTCGATGATGCCGCCATGATCGCCGACGATCTTGGCCACCAGCGCAAGGCCAAGGCCGCTGCCGGTCGGCTTGGTCGTGACGAACGGATCGAACAGGTTCGGCAGCAGGTCGTCCGGCACGCCGGCGCCATTGTCCTTGACGCAGAATTCGAGCGGCAAAGACACCCGCGATTTCTTGCCGGGCACCGAGAGCCGAACGCCCGGCCGGAACGCGGTGGTGAGCTGGATCTCGGCATCGCTGCCGAGATCCACCACCGCCTCGGCGGCGTTCTTCACCAGATTGAGAAACACCTGGATCAGCTGGTCCTGGTTGGCCAGCACCGGCGGCAGCGACGGATCATAGTCTTCGACGAAGCGGATATTGCGGGCAAAGCCCGACTGGGCGAGCCGCTTGACATGATCGAGCACGCTGTGAATGTTGACCGGACCGCGCGCCACCGGCCGGTCGTCGCCGAACACTTCCATGCGATCCACCAGCGTGACGATGCGGTCCGCCTCGTCGCAGATCAGCCGTGTCAGCATGCGGTCTTCCGACGAGGCCGCCTGCTCGAGCAGCTGCGCCGCGCCGCGAATGCCGGACAGCGGGTTCTTGATTTCGTGCGCCAGCATCGCGGCCAGCGCGATCACCGAACGCGCCGCACTTCGATGCGTCAATTGCCGGTCCATCTTGTCGGCGATGGTGCGTTCCTGCAGCATCACCACGATATGTCCGGGCCGCTCGGTGAGCGGCGCGACGTGCAGATCGACCTGGCGATCGCCGCCGATCCTGGGCGTACCGAGATCGACCTTGTATTCGTTGACCGGCGAACCGCTCGAGCGCACCTGGTCGATCAGCGCCAGCAACGGACTGCCGAACGGCACCAGTTCCTTCAGCGACTGACGCTGCAGAAACTGGGTCGAAATCTCGAAAAACGATTCCGCCGCCATATTGGCGTCGATGATCTTGCCGTCGGGCGCGATCAGCAGCACCGGATTCGGCAAGGCATTGAGGATGGCCTCGCTTTCCGACGGCAAGTTCCGGCGATGTTCTGCGGCTAAACTCATGCAGCAGCACTCCATGCAAAGTCGTCGAATGCATCTTCAAGGGATCGGCGAACGCGGTCCGGATCGTCTGACGTCAATATCTTTTGTCGCCACGCCTTGAGCGTCGCCGCCGGCGCGCAGCTGTATTGAGATGCTACTTCCAGCGCCCAGCCGAGATGCTTGCGGGCGTGGCGAAGTCCGATCCGCAGGCCGTAGAGGCTGCAGACTTCGTCATGGAGCGCGCGGATATAGTCGAGCTGCTGCGCCAGACCAGGCGCATCCTCGGCGATGCCCGATTCGAGCCGGCGTCCGATCTGGCCAGGCAGCCACGGCTGGCCCTGCGCGCCGCGGCCCATCATGATCGCGTCGGCGCCGGACATTTCGAGCGCCATCACCGCCTTCTCGAACGAGGTGATATCGCCGTTGACCACCAGCGGAATGGCAATCGCATCCCGGACGGCGCGCACCGCGCCCCAGTCCGCCTCGCCCTTGTAGAACTGGCAGCGGGTGCGGCCATGCACCGAAATCATCTGTACGCCGGCGGCTTCGGCGCGGCGCGCCAGTTCCGGCGCGTTGAGGGAGCGATCGTCCCAGCCGAGCCGCATCTTCAACGTGACCGGCACTTTCACCGCCGCGATCGTGGCCTCGATCAGCGTCAGGGCGTGACCGAGATCGCGCATCAGCGCTGAACCGGACTGTCCGCCGGTGACGTGGCGCGCCGGACAGCCCATGTTGATATCGATGATGTCGGCGCCGGCGGACTCGGCGATCCGCGCACCCTCCGCCATCCAATGTGCCTCACAGCCCGCGAGCTGAACGACGTGCGGACCGATGCCGGTCGCCTCGCAGCGCAGCAGCGACATCGGGCGGCCGTTGACGAGATCATCGCTGGCGGTCATTTCGGAGACGACGAGTCCCGCCCCGAGGGCCGCGGCCTGACGCCGAAACGCCGCGTCGGTGATTCCCGACATCGGCGCGAGGAGGACCCGGTTGGCGACCTCAATATCGCCTATTTTCAATGGCTTAGGACTTGAGGATACCGCGGTCACGGAGTTCTCGTTTTTCTGGCTCGCGCAGCATTGCGTCCGCCGGGAGCCATTTTGAGCACAAATCTTGTGCAGTCAAGCTTCATGCCTACACTTTAGACAGTTCTTGCAATTGTGCAAGTGCACTGCAACAAAATATGCTTTTCCCACAGCTATCGGCAAACGGCCTGTTTTTGCGCCCTCGGCATGATAGGGAGGGCGCCGACGGACCTCCGTTCCCTCCTTCAACCCCGAATCGTCAGTAGTTAATTCAAATGCCCGGACCTGAGCGGACTGCAGCCATCCTTGTCGCAGCCGGACGCGGGCTTCGCGCCGGTTCGGGAGGACCGAAGCAATATCGCTCGATCGGCGGGCAGACCGTGATCTTCCGGGCGATGGAGCCGTTCTGCCGCCATCCCCAGGTGTTTGCCGTGCAGCCGGTTTTGAATCCCGATGACACGGCTGTCTTCAACGACGCCGTC
>CALROE020000077.1:0-9010 GCA_943369715.1 Bradyrhizobium ivorense | reverse complement strand
CAGCGCCTGGGCGGATCGATGCGCCAGGCCGGCGTCTGCGCCGCGGCCTGCGTCCATGCGCTCGACCACCATGTCGAACGCCTGGCGGACGATCACGCCAACGCCCGCGCGCTGGCGCGGGGCTTGTCGCAGATCCAGGGCATCGAGGTGCAGCAGCCCGAAACCAATCTGGTGTTCTTCAAGCCCGAAGGCGCCGGCGTCAGCGGAGACGACATGGTCAAGGCGTTGCGCCAGCGCGGCGTGCTGCTCGCGATGATGGACGGCCGCATCAGGGCCTGCACCCATCTCGACGTTTCCGCCGGCATGATCGAGGAGATGGTCGGGCTGGTGCGCGAGATCGTGCGCGGGGCGTAGCGAACAGCCTCACCCCTTGCGGGTGTGCCCCCAGGTCTCGTCCCAGTCCTGTCCGGCGGCGTCGATGACGCGGCCGTCGGCCTCGAAGAATTTGTTGGGGACCTGGAAGATCGCCAGCATCAGCCCACCCTGGGGGCACCAGGCGACGTGACGGCTGCCCTGTTCGCGCCAGATGAATTCACCGGCCTTGCATTCGATGCCCTCCGCCGGCCCTTCCTTGTCGACCAGGCTACCCTCGAGCACGTAGGTCTGCTCGATGTTGACGTGCTCGTGGTCGGGCAGCACCGCACCCGGCTCAAACCGCATCAGCGCAGTCATCAAGCCTGTCTTGTGATCGAACAGCAGCGTCTTGGCCTCGCAGCCGGGAAAACGGGTCTTCTGCCACTCCATGGTGTCGGGGCGGACGAGGTGGGAATGCGTCTCGGCGGTCTGCGAGCCCTTCGGCGTCACGGCGTCCATGGCGTTGCTTCCTTCCATTTTTTGTTATGGCGGGGATGATAGCAGCTTTGGCCGCGCCTGCCAGCCGGCGCTGAAGCGAACCATCCTCGCTTCGCATCGCAGCAAAGACGCTGCGCCTGCCGCCCTCAATCGCCATCAGCGACCCAGCGCCTCGTAGATCAGCTTCTTGAGCTCCAGCTAAATCCGGCCGCGCTGCGACGGCGTCTGGACCATGCAGATCGCAAACGTATCGTGGATCGGGTCGACGAAAAAGAACCTGTCGGCGACGCCGTCCTGCCATCGCGATCGACCTTATTCTTTGGCTGCAGGCGGCCGAGGATAAATCAGCGCGGTCGCGAGCGTATGTCTATCTGCCGGATCGATCGTGCTCCGGATCGTGCGCATCTTGACCGTCGCTACAATCGACTTCGCCGGGCGTCACAACACCGCCCTCATCCCGATTGCCGTTTTGCTGCTGCAGTTTTTTCACCTGTCCCGGCCTGACCTGGATTACGGGATGGCCCGCGGCAGAGAAGGTTTAGCCTAGCGGACAGCGACACCAACTTTGGCCAGAGCCTGATCATGCAGGACGGCGCCCTCGTTCGCGAAGCAGCAGAAGATAATGCGAGTTACCGATGGGGCCGCGGCCAGCGCCTCCACCGTTGCCGCGACCGCGATGCGCGCCGCGCGATCCGCGGGAAAGCGATAGATGCCGGTGGAAATCGCGGGAAAGGCAATCGAAGCGAGACCGTGGGTCTGACAAAGACCGATAGCCCTGAGGTAGCACGACGCCAGCAACTCATCTTCGCCTGCGTTGCCGCCGTACCAGACCGGACCGACGGCATGAATCACGTGCCGCGCCGGCAGGCTGTACCCCCAGGTGATCTTGGCACCGCCTGTCTCGCAACCGTGGAGGGTGCGGCATTCCGCGAGAAGTCCGCGCCCGGCCGCCCGGTGGATGGCGCCATCGACGCCGCCCCCGCCGAGCAGGGACGCATTGGCCGCGTTGACGATGGCGTCAACGCGTAACGTGGTGATATCGGCGACGACGGTTTCGAGACGCGCCGTGCCGAACTGGCGCGCCGCCAGGCTCAGGCGGAGGCCGCCGCGTTGACGGTGACGCCCTTGTCGGCCAGCAGCTGCTGCAGCTCGCCGGCCTGGAACATCTCGCGGATGATGTCGCAGCCGCCGACGAACTCGCCCTTGACGTAGAGCTGCGGGATGGTCGGCCAGTTCGAATAGGTCTTGATGCCGTTACGCAGGTCGGCGGATTCCAGCACGTTCAGGCCCTTGTAGCCGACCCCGACGTGGTCGAGGATCTGGACCACCTGGCCGGAAAAACCACACTGCGGAAACTGCGGCGTGCCCTTCATGAACAGCACGACGTCGTTCGACTTCACTTCGTTGTCGATAAATTGCTCGATGCTCATTTTCGCGTCCTTTGCGGCTCAGCCCTTGATAGCCCTTGGGGCCGGCATCAGCCCGTTAAGCCCGACATTGCCCATATATGTACCCCAAACCGTTGTGCATCCAAAGTAAAATGGCGGGGAGCTGGCATGCGGGAGCTTTCCAGCCGGGGATATCCCGCTGCCGGCCATAGCCTGACGGCACCAATATCATAGCCTCGGGAGGCTTTTATCCCGCGCGGGACCCCCTATCTAGGACAGACGTCGGGGAACCCAGACGCCGGTGCAACGTTCTTTCCCCCGACCGGAGACTCCAGTGACGAAACCAGCATCCGCTGCGGCTACGCATGCCGCCCCTTGCCCGTCATTATTCTCCGATTCCGGCAGCATCGCCCAAGACCTGCTCGCCCAAAATCTGGCGGAAGCCTATCTGACGGTCCGCAACGAGACCGAGTGCCGCGCCGCCCCCCTGACTCCGGAAGATCAGGTGATCCAGTCGATGCCCGACGCCAGCCCGGCGAAATGGCACCGGGCCCATACCACCTGGTTCTTCGAGCAATTCCTGCTCGGCGAACACTGCGCGGGCTACCAGCCGTTTCACCCTGATTACGCCTTCCTGTTCAATTCCTACTATGTCAGCGCCGGACCGCGGCATGCCCGCCACCAGCGCGGCCATCTGACCCGCCCCGGCGCCGAGGAAATCACCGCCTACCGCAGGCATGTCGACGCCGCGGTGGTGAAATTCTTTCACGAGGCCGGCGAGGACGCGCTGAAGGCGATCGCGCCGCTGGTCGAGGTCGGCCTCAACCATGAGCAGCAGCACCAGGAATTGATGCTGACCGACATCCTGCACGCCTTCGCGCAGAACCCGATTCCGCCCGCCTACGATCCGGCCTGGACCTTCCCGGCTGCCACCCGGACCGGCGACGAAATTCGCGCCGGCGAGGAATGGGTCACCCTCAACGAGGGCATCCACACCGTCGGGCATGTCGACGACAGCTTCCATTTCGACAATGAAAAACCCGCGCATCGCGCGCTGGAGCGGCAGGCATCTGCCGACCGAAATGGAATGGGAGGTCGCGGCCAGGGCCGGGCAGCTCAACGACGCCTTCGGCATCGTGTGGCAATGGACCCGCAGCGCCTACTCCCCCTACCCCGGCTACCGCGCCATCGAGGGCGCGCTGGGCGAATATAACGGCAAATTCATGGTCAACCAGCTGGTGCTGCGCGGCTCTTCGCTTGCAACTCCTGAAGGCCACAGTCGTATTACCTATCGCAACTTCTTTTATCCGCACCATCGCTGGCAATTCACGGGACTTCGGCTTGCCGACTACGCGACCTGATTTTTCAGATTCATTCGCGCCGCAAAGCGCGAGCAGGAGATTGTCATGAACGTGCATGCCCCCGCCTTGGCCAAAGCGCTTGATCTCGACGAGCAGGCCTCGGCGTTTGCCGGCGACGTCATCGAAGGGCTGTCGCAGCACCCGAAGCGGCTGTCGCCGAAATATTTCTATGACGCCGCGGGCTCCGAACTGTTCGAGCAGATCACGGTGCTGCCGGAATATTACCCGACGCGCACCGAGCTCGGCATCCTGCGCGAACGGGCCGGCGAGATCGCGGCCATGATTCCCGAAGGCGCGGCTCTGGTGGAATTCGGCGCCGGCGCGACCACCAAGGTCCGGCTGCTGCTGAAGCAATGCGCGTTCGGCGCCTATGTCCCCGTCGACATATCCGGCGATTTCCTGAAAGGCCAGGCGGACGCGCTGCGCCGGGATTTTCCCGATCTCGACGTCTATCCGGTGACCGCGGACTTCACCGCGCCATTCGCGCTGCCCGACGCGGTCAGGGAGATGCCGAAGGTCGGATTTTTCCCGGGCTCGACGCTCGGCAATTTCGAACCGCATGAGGCCAGCGCATTCATGCGCAGCGCCCGCGAAATTCTCGGGCACGGCGCGCAGATGGTGATCGGCGTCGACCTCGAAAAGGACGAGCGCGTGCTGTATGACGCCTATAACGACGCCGCCGGCGTCACCGCGCGCTTCAATCTCAATGTGATGGTGCGGATCAACCGCGAACTCGGCGGCAATTTCGACATCTCCGCCTTCACCCATCGCTCGATCTACAACCGCGAGCGTCACCGCATCGAAATGCACCTGATCAGCCGGAAGGCGCAGAGCGTGCGGGTGCTCGGCCACGGTTTTTCATTCCGCCCCGGCGAAACCATTCACACCGAGAACAGCTACAAATACAGCCTCGACCGCTTCACCGCGCTGGCGCGCGGCTCGGGCTGGACGGTGCGCCAGTCATGGACCGACGCGGCCAAAATGTTTTCGGTTCACGTTCTGGTGGCCTCGGACTGAGGAAAGATACCTCGTAGCCCGGATGGAGCGAAGCGTAATCCGGGAATGCGGATGTGAGACGGGTCCCGGATTTCGCAAGAGTTCCATCCGGGCTACGGGCTCCGTCCTTAGCCTCAGTGTTGCGAGGCCTCACGGACCATGCCGGTATCCGTGATCGTCGGCATCCAGAACCTTGCAAACACCGGGATCACCAGCAGGCTGCAGATCGGCGACAGCAGCATGCCGCCGACGATGACGCAGGCCAGCGGCTGTTGCACCTGTGAGCCGATCCCGGTCGAGATCGCCGCCGGGACGAGGCCGATGCACGCCGACAGGCCGGTCATGAAGATCTGCCGCATCCGCGTCTCAGAGGCGCGGATGATCGCTTCTTCCGTCCCCATGCCTTCGTCGATGTCGCGCCGGATATAGGACATCAGCAGGATGCCATCCATGGCGGAGACGCCGAACAGCGAGATGAAGCCGACCGCGGCGGACACGCTGAAATTCAGGCCGCCGATGTAGAGGCCGAGAATGCCGCCGGCCACCGCGAACGGGATGCCGGACAGCGCCAAAAGGCTGTCCCGTATCGAGTTGAACAGGCTGTACAGCAGCATCAGGATCAAGAGCAGGCTGAGCGGCACGATCAGCGCCAACCGCTTCTTGGCGTCCTGCAGCGCGCCGTATTCACCCGACCATTCCATCGAGTAGCCCTGCGGCAGCGGAATGCTCTTGGCGACCCGCTCCTGCGCCTCGACCACGGTCGAACCGAGATCGCGGTCGCGGACGCTGTATTTCAACGGGATGAAGCGCTGGCTGTTCTCGCGGTAGATATAGGCGGCACCGCTGACGAGCTTGATCTCGCCGAGATCGCCAAGCCTGATATAGGCGGTCGGCGTCTTCGAATCCGAATTCGGCAACGCCACCGGGATGCTCTTGATGGCCTCGACATCCCGGCGGAATTCCGGCGCCAGACGCACCGTCAACGCGAAGATCATCTCGCCTTCATAAACCTTGGAAACCTCCTGGCCGCCGATCGCGGCCTGCACCACGGAATTGATGTCGGCGATCGAGAAGCCGTAACGTGCGGTCTTGGCGCGATCGATCGCCACGATCAGGTTGGGCTGGCCGAGCAGGTTGAAGCTGGCGGGATCCGCGACCCCGCGAACGCCAGAGAGTTCGGTCTTGACCGATTTGGACAGCCGCTCCAGCTCGTTGAGGTCCTTGCCGAAGATCTTGATCGAGTTCTCGCCTTTCACGCCGGAGACGGCTTCCTCGATATTGTCCTGGATATACTGGGAGAAATTGAAGTCGATGCCGACGAACTCGCGGTTGAGCCGTTCGCTCAGTTGCTTGACCATCCGCTCCTTGGTCGTTCCCGGCGGCCACTTGTCGGCCGGTTTCAGCGGCACGAAGAACTCGGCGAGGAACGAACCGTCGGGATCGGTGCCTTCGTCGCCGCGCCCCTGCTCGGAAAAGACGGTCTGGACGGCAGGAAAGGTTGAAATGATGTTGCGGATCCTGGCTACCGTATCCATCCCGGCTTCGAGGGTGATGGTCGGCGGCATCACCGCCCTGATCCACATATTGCCCTCTTCCAGCTTGGGCAGGAATTCGGTGCCGAGCCGCAAGCCGAGGCTGAGACACAGCACCAGAAACACCGCGGCAATCGCCGCCGCGCGGCGATAGTGGCGAACCGCTGGCACCAGAACCGCCTGGTACGCCTTACGAATATGGCGGACCAGGAAGGTTTCGACTTCCTGGACGTGCGCCGGCAGCAGGATCGACGCCAGCACCGGCGTCACGGTGAAGGTGGCGATGACCGCGCCGATCAGCGCATAGGCATAGGTCCGCGCCATCGGCCCGAAGATCTGGCCCTCCACGCCCTGCATCGTGAACAGCGGCAGGAAGGCCGCGATCGTGATGATCACCGAAAACAGGATCGCCTTGTCGACCTCGACGGCGCCGGTCAGGATCCAGCTCAACTTGTCGCTGAGCGTTGCCGGGCGGTCCCCCTGCACCCGTGCCGAATGATGGGCGAGCTGACGGAAGATGTTTTCCACCATGATCACGGTGCCGTCGACGATGATGCCGAGATCGATGGCGCCGACCGACAGCAGGTTGGCGGACTCGCCCCGCATCACCGTGATCATCACGGCCAGAAACAGCGCCACCGGAATCGTCGCCGCGACGATGATCGCGCAGCGCAGATTGCCGAGAAACACCCACTGGATCAGGAAGATCAGGGCGACGCCGAACAACAGATTGTGCAGCACCGTCTGCACCGTGATCGCGACGAGGTCGCCGCGATCGTAGAACGGCACGATCCTGACCCCTGCCGGCAGCGAACCGTCGGTATTGATCTTCTCGACCGCCGCGCGCACGCGCTTGACCACGTCCATGGTGCGTTCGAGCTTCTGCATCAGCACGATGCCGGTGACGACGTCGGTCTTGTCGTCGCGGCCGGCGAGGCCGAGCCGCGGCGCGAAGCCGATCTGCACCTTGGCGACATCGGAAACCAGCACCGGCACGCCGCCCTGCTGGGTCAGCACGATGTTGCCGATATCGTCCATCGAGGTGATGACGCCGATGCTGCGGACATTGACCGACTGTTCGCCGATCGAGATGGTGCGGCCGCCGACGTTGGAGTTGCTGGCCGAAATCGCGGTCATGATCTGCGGCAGCGTCAGCCCGTAGGCCATCATGCGGTCGAGATTGATCTCGGCCTGGAATTCCTTGGTTTTTCCACCGAGCACCGCGACGTCGGCGACACCGGGCACGATGCGCAGCTTGCGTTCGACCACCCAGTCCTGCAGCGATTTGAGCCGCATGACGTCCATGCCCGGCGGCCCCATCAGCTCGTAGCGGAAGATCTCGCTGATGCCGCCGGCGGGAGAGATCACCGGCAGCACGCCGGCCGGCAGCACCGCATCCTTCAGCCGGTTGAGGGTCTGCTGGCGCACGAAATTATAGTCGCGGCCGTATTCGAACTGCAGGCGGACGAAACCGAGCCCGTAGACGGTGTTGGACCGAATGAACTTCAGGCCCGGCGTAGAGGCAACCGCGACCTCGATCGGGATCGTGATGTAGCGCTCGACTTCCTCCGGCGACTGGCCCGCCTGCTGGGCGATGATCTCGATGATCGGCGGCGCCGGGTCGGGATAGGCCTCGATGTTCAGCGTCAGGAAGGCAACATATCCGAGGCCGAGAAAGGCCGCGAACGCGACCATCACCAGCAGCCGCCGGGAGAGGCAGAACGCGATGAGACTACGCAGCATGAGCGGCTCCGGCCAACCTGCTCATTGACGCCACTCATTATCGACGAAGATCGCACCGCGACCGACCACCAGTTCGCCGACAGCAAGGCCGCTGCGAATCTGCGTCAGGCCGTTCTGCTGCATTCCGATCTCGACCACGCGACGCTTGAACAGCATCGGCTCGGCCTCGACCCAGACGGTGGCGACGTCGCCTTCGCGGATCACCGCGTCGGTCGGCACCGCCGGCGTGGCTACAGGTTCCGCGGTGCCGATCTTGAAACTTGCGAACATCTCGGATTTGAGCACGCCGTCCGGATTGCCGATCTCCGAGCGTACCATGACGCGGCGGGTGTTCAGGTCCGAAGCCGAGCTGATGTTGGCGATGCGCGCCTTGAAGACGCGGTTCGGCGCCGCCGCAATCCTCGCCTCGATCTCCTGGCCGACTCGGACAAACGCGATATCCTGCTCGAAGATCTGGGCCTTCAGCCACATCGTCGACAGGTCGGCGATCACGTACAGCGCCTCGCCGGAATCCGCCTTGACGTATTGTCCGGGGCCGACCTTGCGCGAGATCACGGTGCCGTCGATCGGGGCGCTGATCCGGGTGACGCGGCTGATCGTGCCGTTCCGTTCGAGTTCCAGGACTTCCGCATCGGTGCGGCCGAGGATGCGCAGACGGATGCGGACGGCTTCGAGCGCGGTGTCGGTCGAGCGCATATCGTTTTCGGCGGCGGCGAGTTGCGCTTCGGCCTGCTGCAATTCCTTGAACGGGGCAGCCTTGCCCTCATAGAGGTCGCGGGCGCGCTTCTCGACGATCTGCGCAAGATTGAGCTGGGAACGCGCCTTGTTTCTGGCGGCCTGCGCCGCGATGAACTCGTTCTGCGGCGGCACCTGCTCCGGACTGTCGATTTCCAGCAGCGGATCGCCGCGCTTGACCTGATCGCCGACCTTGGCGATGAGGCGGGTGACCCGGCCGGAGAACGGCGTCATCACGGCGGTGCTGGCATCCTCGTTGAACGCGATCTGACCGATCGCCGAGCGCTGGTCGAGGAATGCATAGGGCACGACCTTGATCACCTCGAGCTGGTGCATCTGATCGGCGACGACACGGACGAAATCGGGCCCCTTCATGGTGCCTTCGGCCGCCGCAAACGATGCCGTCAGCGCCAAGGCCATCGAGATGGCGAACAGCACCGCAACCGGACGATGCAAATACGTA
>CALROE020000076.1:0-9173 GCA_943369715.1 Bradyrhizobium ivorense | reverse complement strand
AGCGGCCTCCACGGCGGGTTTGGCGACCGTTTGCGCCTGTACCGGGCCACCGGACAGCGCCACGGCCAGCAGCAGTCCCGCTACAGCCAGGCCGGCGCGGGCGGTTCGGAGCGGTCTTCCGGCGGGAAACAGGAGGATCTGCGGCTGCATTGACGGCGGTTTTCCGGATTTCGACGGCCTTATAGACCATCGGGCTCGCGACGCGAACGCCGTTTATCGGCAGATATCGGGGCTTACCCGAAGCTAGAGATACCGCTTGAGCTCGGCGGCGGCCTCCTCGGGCGTCCGTTTCAGATTGAAGGGGGCCACGAACTTGCCGTCGCGGTCCATCAGATAGATCAGCGCGGTGTGATCCATGGTGTAGTCGCCGTCTTTCAGCGGCACCTTCTTGGCATAGACCCGGTAGCCCGAAATCACCTTCGCCACCGCCTCGGGGCTGCCGGTCAGCCCTTTCAGGTGCGGATCGAAGCTCGACAGATAATCCTTCATCGCAGCAATGGTGTCGCGCTCCGGATCGACCGAAACGAACCAGGCGTTGACGCGATCGGCATCCTTGCCCATCGCCCGCAGCACCTCGGACATCTCGAACAGCGCCGTCGGGCAGATGTCGGGACAATGGGTGAAGCCGAAGAAGATCACCGTCGGCCGGCCCTTGAGGTTGGCTTCGGTCACGGTCTGGCCGGCCTGGTCGGTCAATTGAAACGGCCCGCCGATGGCGGCCGGGGCCGCCACATTGCGCAATCCGCCCATCGCCCACAGCATCAGCACGAGGCCGACCACCAGGCTGGCGCCGAAGGCGGCGAGGATGATCAGCGGGCGAACGGCCTGCGCGCGGGTGGGCTGATCCGTCATGATAATTCCTAACTGTCCGGGATCAGAAGCAGGCGGAGATGCCGGAGGCAATCATCTCGAAAAACACCGCGGTGCCGTAATGGAACCAGAGCGCCAGCGCGCCGGCCACCACCAGAGCGCCGAACGCAACAGCACCGATAGCGATCGCCGACGCGAGTTTGCGGCCCGGCAGGATCGCGGGTATTTCGGGCTGCGTGGAAAGCGGCTGAGCCATGGACAACCATCTGAAAGCACTGGCGTCTGACCGGCGTTGCCGCCGGTTCGCCTGCCTGTTCCGTTCAGATAGGGCTAGTCGGGCTGCCGGGCAAGCGCCGCGGGACTGGGCGCGATCACTTCACGCTGACCGACGGCGCGATCCCGGCGCGGAGACGGCCGGGGTGCTGCCTGGGCATCGAGGTAGCAGGGCTTGTACATCGCCTGCAATTGCTTGCCGCGCAGGAAAATCATCTGCGATTTCAGCCCGCCGCGCTGGGCGATCCAGCGCCGGATCTGCGTCGGATACATCGAATACAGCATCTGCGTGGCTTCGGGATTGGTGATGGCGCGGCCATTGGCGCCGAAATCCCATGCGGCGTGGAAGCCCAGATTCGCGGCGGAGGTCACGCAGATCCTGTCGTGGGGAACCGCGCCGAGCACGATGGTGCAGGCCGAGGCGCACAGGCCGTCGATGATGACCTGTTCGCCCGAGGTGCGCAGGCCCTGGTACTTGTCGACGTAAGTCCCGATCCGGCCGCCGCGGTCATCGGCAATGCGAACCACAGCGTGGCTCGCCCCCATCCCCGCCATCAGGAGAACCGCCGCGAGCAACCCCGTCACGAGCTTCATGTCCCAGCCCCAGTCCAAACCTGTCGAACCCGAATCTGTTTGCCTTGTGCGATGCAAAGCGTTTCGCCAGCGTGTTGCCGGATCGTGATTTTGTCCAGATGGCGGAGCGCACTCCACTCAAATTCAAATCAAGTGTTGCAGGCACGCTGCACCCGGCGGCGGGAAAAGGTCCCAAACTGGAACAAGTTAACGAATCCTTTGGCGCGCTCGATGCGCTTCGGCCGCTGCCGACCGCCGTTTGCCGTTGACCACGGTAAAGGGTGCGGGCTTCAATCGCGCAAGACGGGGGGAATGACGCGATGGCACAGGATGCGGACGTAATCGTGGTCGGCGGCGGTCTTGCGGGCCTCGTCGCCGCGACCGAAGTCGCCGACGCCGGCAAGCGCGTCATCGTGCTCGACCAGGAGGGCGAACAGAGCCTCGGCGGCCAGGCTTTCTGGTCGTTCGGCGGATTGTTCCTGGTCGACAGTCCGGAACAGCGCCGGCTCGGCATCAAGGACAGCTTTGAGCTTGCGCTGCAGGACTGGATGGGATCGGCGGGTTTCGACCGCGACGAGGATCTCTGGCCAAGGCGCTGGGCGGAAGCCTATGTGGCGTTCGCCGCGGGCGAAAAGCGCGACTGGCTGCGGGCGATGGGCCACCGCATCTTCCCGGTGGTCGGCTGGGCCGAGCGCGGCGGCTACGACGCGATGAGCCACGGCAATTCGGTGCCCCGGTTCCATGTCACCTGGGGCACCGGGCCGGGCATCGTCGAGCCGTTCGAGCGGCGGGCGCGTGAAGCGCAGGCCAGCGGACGCCTGACCTTCAAGTTCCGCCACCGCGTCGATGCGCTCTCGATCACCAACGGCACCGTCGACGGCGTCAGCGGCACGATTTTGGCGCCCGACAATGTCGAGCGCGGCAAGAGTTCCTCGCGACAAGCCGCCGGTGATTTCAGCCTGCGCGCGCAGGCCGTCATCGTCGCCTCCGGCGGCATCGGCGGCAATCACGACCTGGTGCGAAAGAACTGGCCGAAGCGGCTCGGCGAGCCGCCGAAAAACATGATCTCCGGCGTGCCCGAACATGTCGACGGCCGGATGATCGGCATCACCGAGAAAGCCGGCGCGCGGCTGATCAACCGCGACCGCATGTGGCATTATGTCGAGGGCATCCGGAACTGGGCGCCGATCTGGCCGCGCCACGGCATCCGCATCCTGCCGGGACCGTCGCCGATGTGGTTCGACGCCACCGGCAAGCGCCTGCCGGCGCCGCTGTTTCCCGGCTCCGACACGCTGGGCCAGCTGCACTACATCATGGGCACCGGCTACGACTATTCCTGGTTCGTGCTGACACAAAGCATCATCAAGAAGGAGTTTGCGCTCTCCGGCTCCGAACAGAACCCCGACCTCACCGGCAAGAGCTGGCTGGCGACCGCGCGGCGCGCCACCAACAAGGGCGCGCCGGCACCGGTCGAAGCCTTCAAGACCCACGGCGTCGACTTCATCGTGCGCGACAATTTTGAGGATCTCGTCGGCGCGATGAACAAGTTGAGCGGCGACGACTTGCTGAAACCGGAATACCTGAAAGCCCAGATCGAGGCGCGTGACCGCGAGATCGCCAATCCCTACGTCAAGGACGCGCAGGTGATGAACATCCACAACGCGCGCAAATATATCGGCGACCGCCTGATCCGCACCGCCAGGCCGCACCGCATTCTCGATCCCGCACAGGGCCCGCTGATCGCCGTAAAACTCAACATTTTAACGCGCAAGACGCTGGGCGGTTTTGAAACGGATCTGGACTCGCGCGTGTTCGGCAGCGAGGGCGCGATCATGCCCGGGCTCTACGCCGCCGGCGAAGCCGCCGGCTTCGGCGGCGGCGGCATGCATGGCTATCGCTCGCTGGAAGGGACGTTTCTCGGCGGCTGCCTGTTTTCCGGGAGGAATGCGGGGCGCGCGGCGGCGAAGGCGGCGGGGTGAGGGCGAGAGTAAACGCTTGCAGAACGCTGTGGCGCGGACCGCCCCCGCGCGCTAAGTAATCGGTCCCATCTTCAGGAGAAGCATATGACCATCCAGCGTTTCGATACCGGCCCGCGCATGAGCCAGGTCGTCGTCCACGGCGACACCGTCTACCTTGCCGGCGTCGTCGCCAGCAACGCGGCCGGCGAGAGCGTCACCAAGCAGACACAGGACGTGCTCGCGACCATCGACAGCCATCTCAAGAAGGCCGGAAGCGACAAGTCGAAGCTGCTGTCGGCGACGATCTATATCACCGACATGAAGACATTTCCCGAGATGAACGCGGTGTGGGACGGCTGGGTTTCGGCGGGCAACACCCCGGCGCGCGCCACCGTCGAGGCCAAGCTGGCGTCGCCGCAGTACAACGTCGAGATCATGGTCATCGCGGCCAAGTAACGCTCCGCGAACGTCCGCGCCCGGCCGGGCGATTTCGATGGGCTGAGGAGCGCGGCAGGCGCGCCCTCAGCCTTTGCGAAACCGGCAGTGCGGGGCCGTCGCGTCGCGCCGGTCGGACGTCAAGGAAGCACCGTCCGCCGCAACGCCTGCGCCAGCCCGACCGCGACGCAGGCCTGCCAGACCGGATAGAGCACCGAGGTCAGATCGAGATCGAGCGCGCTGTCGAGCGCCAGCAAGGCGCCGGTCACGGTGCCCGATATCAGCATTGGCAGCCACGCCATGAAGCGGCGCGGACCGGCCGGCAGCAAGGCCAGCCCGAGCACCATGATCCCGGCGCCGACAAAGCCGCCGGTGAGGCCGGCGAGGATATTTCTCGGGATCTTGGCCAGGCCATCGGCTTGCGCGTCGACGAGGATCGCGGCGTGCACCGCGCAAACGAAGGCGACCATGGTGACGATGGCGGCGGTCAGCGCCGCCCACCCCGGATTGGCGGAGCCGCGCCGTACCAGAACCAGCACCAGCGCGGCGAACGGGACCGCCACCAGCGCGATCCTGATATCGCCGGGCGTGCCGCCGAGCTTGTCGATCAAGGGCGGCAGCAGCGGCGTCAGGAGACCGGTCACGATGCCGGCGGCCGCGACCTTCAGGAGCTCGTGGCGGGATGTGTCGGAGGCAGCGATCGCGTCGGTCAACGTTCACCTCCCTGTTGCAGCGCCCCATGCCCTAGCACGGTGACGGCGGCATATGAAGTCGACGCGCCACGCACGACCACCCCACAAAATAAAGCCGCGCCAGCCCGAAGGCTGACGCGGCGATGGCCGTTCTGTTGCTAGGTGGACCAACCCCGAACGGTTACGCCGCGAGGCGCACTTCGTTCAATGCAACGTTATCGTTTGCATTTAGGTTTTTGACCCGATAACGGCGGTATCATGCCGAGCACAATTCAGAGCTTCTTCGCAGTCATCGATCCTGTTTCGCCCCCGCCGTAGCAGCCAGGGTATTGCCTTGCGGCAAACCCGGGCTGCTAGGGTGGAGGCGCCGGGTACTGCCCCCGGGTCTGCCTGCAGTCCGCTCAGAGTTTCAGCGCCATCGTCTTGCGACATCCCCAATATAGGTGCGATCGGGGGAAAATACTAGGCTGCCGGCGAAGGCTCCAAGCAAGGGAACCCAGCCGCCGTTCCGGCATCAGCCGGCAAAAGCCTTGTCGAGATCGGCGATAACGATCTTTCGCATCTTCATCATGGCCTGCATGGCCCGATCGGCCCTGGTGCGATCGGGGTCGCCGAGGTAGCGGCCCAGCGCCGTGGGAACAACCTGCCAGGACAGGCCGAACTTGTCCTTGAGCCATCCGCACATCGATTCCTCGCCGCCGTCGGCGGTCAGCCTGTTCCAGAAGTAATCGACCTGTTCCTGGGTATCGACACTGATGAAGAACGAGATCGCCTCGTTGAATTTGTACCTCGGGCCGCCATTGAGCGCGTTGAACTTCTGCCCCTCGAGTTCGAAGCTCGCCATGAAGTCGTTGACGGTCTCGACTTTCGCATTGGGAAACACCGATTTGTAAAAGGCGACAGCCTCCGGGACGTTGTTGTCGAACCAGAGGAACGGGGTGATCGAGATCATGACGGGTTTCCTTGTCGGTCGGGTTCGGATCGGCTGGTATCCGTCGTGCCCTGTCCCCGATGCGTGGCGCGGGCGATCAGCGACAGGCGCAGCTTTAGCCCCCTTTGCGCGGGGGCTCCCCTGGAAGACGAACGGGGAGACCGAAGTCAGACAATGGGTGTGAATTTATCTTTGGGCTGGAGCGGGCGAAGGGAATCGAACCCTTGTCGTGAGCTTGGGAAGCTCTTTGCAGCCGAAGGCGTAGTCCGCCGTCATCTCATTCATCGCCGGGTTACGCCTTCGGCGAACCTGCTCCATGATTCTACAGAAGTTCTGTGAACTCCTCCACGGTCAGGCCGGTCTGCCGAATGATCGAGCGCAGAGTGCCGGGTTTCAAGTCTCGCCCGCCCATATCAGGCGGCCACCGTTACGTGGCGAATTTCGGGATGAGCATCGGACGGAGGCGCCATTCCTTGTTCCCGTCGATATTCGAGGATTGCTCGGATTGCCTCCTCGGCATTGGCGAGCGCTTCCTGTTCGGTATCGCCCTCGGTCACGACCTCGGGCAAAGCCGGGACAAGCACGGTGAAACCGCCGCCTTCCTGCGGCTCAAGAATGACGGAATAGCTGTAGTTTGCCGCCATGATGTGGCTCCTGTCGTCCGTGGAAATTGAACGGAAACAACGCCCTTTATCGCATCAAACCAATTGCGCCGGTCAAATTAACGAGCGCAGGAGACACGCATTGATTCAGAAGGCGGCTGGAGCGGGCGAAGGGAATCGAACCCTCGTCGTGAGCTTGGGAAGCTCCTGCTCTACCATTGAGCTACGCCCGCGTGCCCCCTAATTAGCCGAGACCGGGCGGTCCGCCAAGCGCCTTGGCCAGCCCTGCCCCACCGCCCTTAACCGACCCCGAAGATTCCAGGTGCGGCCGTTTGTGACGGTGTTATGATCCCCTCGGGGTGGGTAGCGTAATGTCGGGACGTGGGTACACCATTTTCGACACCATGATCGGCCGGTGCGGCATCGCATGGGGCCATGGCGGCATCGTCGGCGTGCAGCTGCCCGAGGCGCGCGAGATCGAAACCAGGCGCCGGCTGTACCAGCTCTATCCCGATTCCCGCGAAGCGCGCCCGCCGCTGAATGTCGAAGTCGCGATCGAGGGCATCGTGGCGCTGCTGCGCGGCCAGCCCGTCGACCTCACAGACGTCACCCTCGATACCCAGGGCATTCACGCTTTCAATCTGCGTGTCTACCAGCTGACGCAGGCGATCCCGCGCGGCGAGACCCGCACCTATGGCGAAATCGCCACGCGGCTCGGCGCCCCCGGCGCCGTGCATTCGGTGGCGCAGGCGCTGGCCAGGAACCCCTTCGTGATCATCGTGCCCTGCCATCGTGTGCTCGAAGCCGGCAGCTATGCCGACAGGATGTCCCCGCACGGCGGCGCGATTTCCAAGCGCAGGCTGCTTTCGATCGAGGGCGCCCGCAGCGCCGTCAGCAGCAAGACCCTGTTCGACGTGCTGCTTCCGGTTGCCCCGCCACGCCTGCAGGGCTAAATTCGCTGCATGACCGCAACAGCGCTTTTGCAGCACGATTCCATTTCGGTATACGACTTCCGCTGCACCGCAGGCCCGGCGGACACGCCGTTCGTGGAGCAGCATACCGGCCACTCGGTCTCCTTTGTCCGCAAGGGCAGCTTCGGCTGCCGCAGCCGCGGCCGGACCTTCGAGCTGGTGGCGGGATCGGTGCTGGTCGGCCATCCCGGCGACGAATACATGTGCACCCACGACCATGTCTGCGGCGACGAGTGCCTGGCGTTCTTTCCGGGCGAGAGCCTGCTGGACGCGATCGGCGACCGCGCCGATATCTGGCAGATCGGCGCCGCACCTCCGCTGCCGGAATTGATGGTGCTCGGCGAACTGGCGCAGGCCGCCGCCGACGGTCGCAGCGATATCGGCCTCGATGAGGTCGGGGCGCTGTTCGCCAGCCGGTTTGTCGAGGTGGTTTCCGGGCGATCGCAAAAGCCCGCGGCGACGGCTCCCAAGGATCGCCGCCGCGCGGTGGAAACCGCGCTGTGGATCGACGCGCATTCGTACCAAGACATCGATCTGGAGCAGGCCGCCGCCCAGGCCGGGATCAGCCCGTTCCACTTCCTGCGGCTGTTCTCCAGCGTGCTCGGGGTTACCCCGCACCAATATCTGGTGCGCTCGCGGTTGCGCCATGCCGCGCGCCTGCTGGCCGACGACGAAATCTCCGTGACGGATGTCGCCTACGACGTCGGCTTCGCCGATCTCTCCAACTTCGTCCGCACCTTCCACCGCGCCGCCGGGGTGTCGCCCCGGAAATTCCGCGAGGCGTCGCGGGGGGACCGCAAGATTTTCCAAGAACGCCTCGCTTTGCACTGACTAGGGTCGTCTCCGAACCGCGCGCTTGTCCACGCGCCTTGAACAGGAGATCGCCATGTACGACCACATCGGGTTGAAAGTCGGAAATCTCGACGCCAGCGTGCGTTTCTATGCCGCGGCGCTGGCGCCGCTCGGATTCGTACTGTGCTCGCGCGACGACAGCGGCGCCGGCTTCGGCCCCAGGGGCGAGCCGGCGCTCTGGTTGCATCTGCACAAGGCCCCGGCCAATGGCGGCGCCCATGTCGCCTTCCGCGCGCCCGATCACGCCGCCATCAAGCAGTTTCACGGCGAGGGACTGAAAGCCGGCGGCCGCGACAACGGCGGCGCCGGCCCGCGCGCCGACTACAGCCCGACTTACTATGCGGCGTTCCTGATCGATCCCGATGGCAACAATGTCGAGGCGGTGTGCACGTAGGCGTTCGGCACCTGCAGCCGTCATTGCGAGGAGCACTTGCGACGAAGCAATCCAGCTTTCTTTCTGTTGCAGCATGGATTGCTTCGCGGAGCCTGTCATCGGGCGCGCATTCGCGCGACCCGTTGGCTCGCAATGACGGCGTGATCCGCGACTAACACCTCACACTTTCTGAAAGATCACTCCCATGGCTTCCATCCACAAAGACATCCCGCTCGACGCCCATCCCGACGAGGTCTGGTCCGCGGTGCGCGATTTCGGCGCGTTGCACACCCGCCTTGTGCCGGGTTTTGTCACCGACACGCGGCTCGACGGCGATGCGCGGATCGTGACGTTTGCCAACGGCGGCGTCGCGCGCGAGCAGCTGGTCGATTGCGACGAGGCGCGGCGGCGGCTGGTCTATGCCATCGCCAACGAGCGGATCAGCCACTACAGCGCCTCGGTGCAGGTGCTGGCCGATGGCGATGCGCAGAGCCGGCTGGTCTGGATCGTCGACGTCCTGCCCAACGAGATCGCCCCCTATGTCGACGGCCAGATGGATCAGGGCGCGCTGGCCGTACAGAAAAGGTTTCAGCGCGGCGCGGCCTGAGCGGCACCGCCCGCGGCATTGGTCCCGTGTCGTTGGGCTACGACAAAGCGGGGCGGATGCCCGGCGCCGGACTGCCCTTCGGTCCCCAGCGCGTGA
>CALROE020000075.1:0-9232 GCA_943369715.1 Bradyrhizobium ivorense | reverse complement strand
GCTTGGAAGGCTTTATCCCGGCCGGCTTCTTCGCCACGCGCGCGGGCACCGCTTTGGCTACGGCTTTCTTGATCGGTTTTGCCGCCGGGAGTCTGGATCTGGCCGGAAGGACGCGGGTGATTTTCGCCATGATCGGGGTATACTGACCCGCGATGACCGCAGGCAACGATTATGATCCGCAGCCCGAACTGTTTTCAGCGCTGCTGACGCCGCACCGCTCGCTGAACCGTACCGGTTTTGTGGTGCTGATGGTGTTTCTCAGCGTGGTCAGCTTTGTCACCGGCCTGGCATTCCTGCTGATGGGCGCGTGGCCGGTGTTCGGCTTTTTCGGGCTCGATATCCTGGTGATCTGGTGGGCCTTCCGGATCAATTTCCGCCGCGCCGCCGCCACCGAGGAAATCCGGATCACGCCATCCGAACTGCGGGTGCGGCGGGTCAGCCACCGCGGCCATGTGGTCGAATGGGTGCTCAATCCGCTGTGGGTGCAGCTCGACCAGAAGACCCACGCAGAATTCGGCATCGAAAGGCTTTATCTGGTCTCGCGCGGGCGCCGCGTCTCCATCGCAAGCTTTCTGGGTCCTGATGAAAAAGCCAGCTTTGCCAAGGCTTTATTGGCGGCCTTGCAGGCCGCCAAGCGCGGCCCGACCTACAATCCCGTATCATGAATACTGGTCGGAAATCGGGTGGTTCGCGCCCCTCACCCGGCCTAGATCAGACCCATGATGAATCTCGCCATGAATGAGCACCGCCTCACCAAACCGGGACCCCAGAACGCCGCCCTGCGCGACTATGATTCGGTGCGCCGCGCCATCGCCTTCATCTCGGAACACTGGCGGGCGCAGCCGACCATCGAAGCGATGGCGGAAGCCGCCTCCGTGACGCCGGATGAGCTGCACCATCTGTTTCGCCGCTGGGCCGGTCTTACACCAAAGGCCTTCATGCAGGCCCTGACGCTCGACCACGCCAAGGGCCTGCTGCGCGATTCCGCCAGCGTGCTCGACGCCGCGCTCGACTCCGGGCTTTCAGGCCCGGGGCGGCTGCACGACCTGTTCGTCACCCATGAGGCGATGTCGCCGGGCGAATGGAAGAACGGCGGCGCCGGCATGACGCTGCGCTACGGTTTCCACCCCTCGCCGTTCGGCACCGCCATCGTGATCGCCAGCGGCCGCGGCCTTGCGGGCCTCGCCTTCGCCGATCCCGGCGAGGAGCCGGCCGCCCTCGCCGACATGCAGCGGCGCTGGCCGCGCGCGACCTATGTCGAGGACCGCGCCGGCACCGCTGATCTCGCGCAGCGCGTGTTCGACAAGAACATGTGGCGCGCCGACCAGCCGCTGCGCGTGGTGCTGATCGGCACCGATTTCGAGGTCCGGGTCTGGGAGACGCTCTTGAAAATCCCGATGGGCCGCGCGGTCTGCTATTCCGACATCGCGACCAACATCGAGAAGCCGAAGGCCTCGCGCGCGGTCGGCGCCGCTGTCGGCAGGAACCCGATCTCGTTCGTGGTGCCCTGCCATCGCGCCCTCGGCAAGAGCGGCGCGCTGACCGGCTATCACTGGGGCATCACCCGCAAGCAGGCGATGCTGGGCTGGGAAGCCGGACAGGTCGGGGTGCATTAGAGGTGGCCGTAGGGCCGGCAATCTGCCGGTTCCATATCCCGCCGAGTGGCGATTGACGACCGCAAACCGATCGCTCACAACCTCCCTGGTAAGCAGCCAAGAAGGTGGATCCATGCAAAAACGTCGTCCTGTCATGCTGGTTGTATTGGATGGCTGGGGCTGGCGCGAAGATCCGGCGGACAATGCCGTTCGTCAGGCCAAAACGCCGAATTTCGATCGCCTGTGGAGCACCGGGCCGCACGCCTTCCTGCACACGTCGGGACTCGATGTCGGCCTTCCCGGTGGCCAGATGGGTAATTCCGAGGTCGGCCACTTCAACATCGGCGCCGGCCGCGTGGTGATGCAGGATCTGCCGCGGATCAACGACGCGATTGCCTCCGGCAGCATCAAATCCGCCGAAGCGTTCCGTACCCTGATCCAGGCGCTGAAACAGAGCGGCGGCACCTGCCATCTGATCGGCCTGGTTTCCCCGGGCGGTGTGCATTCGCATCAGGACCAGGCGGCGGCGCTGGCCGTCATTCTCGCCGATAGCGGCGTGCCCGCCGTCGTACACGCCCTCACTGATGGACGCGATACGCCGCCGAAATCGTCGGCCGATGATTTGAAGCGGCTGCAGGCCGCCCTGCCGCCGTCGGTGCCGGTCGCCACCGTGATCGGGCGATACTACGCGATGGACCGCGACAATCGTTGGGACCGCGTCGCCAAAGCCTATCATGCCATCGTCGAGGCCGAAGCCCCGCGATTTCCCGACGCCCAATCGGCGATATCAGACGCCTATGCGCACGAACACACCGACGAATTCATCGAGCCATCCGTGATCGGCGGCTACACCGGAATCAAGGACGGCGACGGCGTACTCTGCTTCAACTTTCGCGCCGATCGCGTCCGTGAGATTCTCGGCGCCATGCTCGATCCGGCGTTTGCCGGTTTCCCGCGCAAGCGCAAGGTCCGCTTCGCCGCCGCGGTCGGCATGACGCAATACAGCGAGCATCTGGACCAGCTGATGCAGACGATATTTCCGCCGCAGACCTATCCGAACATTCTGGGAGAGGTCACGGCGGCCGCGAACCGCACGCAATTGCGCATGGCGGAAACGGAGAAATATCCCCACGTCACCTATTTTCTCAACGGCGGACGGGAAGAGCCCTTCCCCGGCGAGGATCGCATCATGGTGCCGTCGCCCAAGGTCGCGACCTATGACCTGCAGCCGGAAATGTCGGCGCCCGAATTGACGGCGAAGGCGGTGGAGGCAATCCAGTCCGGCAAGTACGACCTGATCGTCCTGAACTATGCCAATCCGGACATGGTGGGGCATTCGGGAAACCTGGCGGCCGCGATCAAGGCCGTGGAAACGGTGGATACAGGCCTCGGCCGAATCGCGGATGCGATCGAAAAATCCGGCGGCGCGCTGCTGGTGACGGCCGACCACGGCAATTGCGAAATGATGCGCGATCCCGTCACTGGCGGTCCGCATACGGCCCACACCACCAATCCGGTGCCGCTGTTGCTGTTCGGCGGCGGCGATGTGACATTGTCGGATGGCCGGCTGGCGGATCTTGCGCCGACGCTGCTCGACCTGATGGAATTGCCGCAGCCGGCCGAGATGACCGGCAAATCGTTGCAGCAACCGAACCAGAAGAGCTAGCGCGCTTTTTCTACTCCCCTCCTCCCACGCGCTCTTGCGCGTGGTGGGGAGGGGAGAAGAAGCGATGCGTCTCGCCTGATCAGAAATCGCTCAGTCCGAGCACGTCGGCCATCGAATACAGCCCGGGCTTCTGCCGGCGCGCCCAGAGTGCTGCCTTGATGGCGCCCTGCGCGAACATCATGCGGTCCTCGGCGTGATGCGACAGCGTGATGCGTTCCATGGCGCCGGCGAAGATCACGCTGTGATCGCCGGTGACGGTGCCGCCGCGCAGCGACGCAAAGCCGATATCGCCCGGCCGCCGCGCGCCGGTGATGCCGTCGCGGCCGCGCGCCGAATGGGTGTCGAGGTCGACGCCGCGGCCGGCGGCGGCGGCCTCGCCGAGCATCAGGGCGGTGCCCGACGGCGCGTCGATCTTGGCGCGGTGATGCATTTCGAGGATCTCGATATCGAAACCCTGGTCGAGCGACTGCGCCACCCGCTTGACCAGCGCGGCCAGCAGATTGACGCCGAGGCTCATATTGCCCGACTTCACCACAATGGCGCGCCCGGTAACGCTCTTGATCACGGCATCGTCGGAGGCCGAGAGACCCGTGGTGCCGATGATATGGACCAGGCCGCGCTCGGCGGCGATCGCGACATTGGCGATGGTGGCGGCCGGCACGGTGAAATCCACAATGCCGTCGGCATTGGCCGACAGCGTCCACAAATCGCCCGAGAGTTTCACGCCATTTTCGGGCAGGCCGGCGAGCACGCCGGCATCCTTGCCCAGCAGCGCGGAACCCGGCGCTTCCAGCGCGCCCGTGAGCACGGCGCCCGGTGTTTCCGAGATGACGCGTGTCAGCGCGCGGCCCATCCGGCCGCCGGCCCCCGCAACGATCAAACGCATGTCGGCCATGGCGCTACCTCTCTGCCCCTATAGCGGGCGCAGGCTTTCCGGGCAACCAACCACTCGTCATGCCCGGGCATAGCCGTCCGAAGGACGGCGTCGCTTCCGCTCGCCTATGACCCGGCCATCCACGCCTTGGCGACGTGTACGGAAGGAAGACGTGGATGGCCGGGTCAAGCCCGGCCATGACGAAAGAACTTGATGCGGCTACGGTTGCGGGCCGTCATAGCCTTCGATGACGATCAGTTCGGCGATCGAATGCGGCTGCCGCAGCTTGATGTTTGCCTGGTATTCCGGCGAGCGGTAGCAGGCCAGCGCGGTCTCGTAATCAGCGAATTCGATCACGACGTTGCGCGAGCGGCTGGCGCCCTCCACGGCCTCGAACTTGCCGCCGCGCACGACATACCGGCCGCCGAATTTCTTGAAGATCGCGGGGTTGGCGGCAGCGTATGCCTTGTAGCCTTCGTCACTGTGAACGTCGACGCGCCCGATCCAGTAGCCCTTTGCCATTTGTATTCTCCCTTTTGTTGTTGTTCAGCCCAGTGCCTGCTTGATCTCGGCCTGGATGGCCTCGGCCGCTTCCTTCGGGTCGGCGGCTTCCATTACGGGACGTCCGACCACCAGATAATCCGCGCCGGCGGCAATGGCGCGCGCCGGCGTCATGATGCGCTTCTGGTCGCCGACGGCGGCACCTGCGGGCCGGATGCCCGGGGTGACCAGGTTCATCTGGTGACCCACCACCTTGCGCAGATGCGCCGCCTCTTCCGGCGAACAGACCAGGCCGTCGACGCCGAGCACCTGGGCCTGCTGGGCGCGGGCCTCGACCAGATCGGACACGCCGAGCCGAAAGCCCGCGGCGTGCAGGTCGCCGTCGTCATAGGAGGTCAGCACGGTGACCGCGAGAATTTTCAGGGATGAGCCGGCGCGCGCCTCGACCGCCGCCTTCATGGTCTGCGGATAGGCGTGCACGGTGAGGAACGTCGCGCCCAGTTTGGCGATGCTTTCGACGCCGCGCGCGACCGTATTGCCGATGTCGTGCAGCTTGAGATCGATGAACACCTTCTTGCCCCGGTCCGCGAGCTGGCGGACCAGCGGCAGTCCGCCGGCGTAGGCGAGCTGATAGCCGATCTTGTAGAACGTCACGCTGTCGCCGAGCCGCGCAATCATCGCCTCCGCCGCAGCGACGCCGGGCAGATCGAGCGCCACAATCAGGCGGTCGCGGGGAGCGATCTCGGAAGGTTGCATGTCACCTCACATCATGCGCTGGGAAATGTCGATCAGCTGCCGCACCAGCGCGCCCAGCGCCTCGCCATCGGCCGGATGCTTCAGCCTGTCCATATCATCATAGGCCTCATTGGCGAACGGCAGCGCGAGCTGGCTGGGGACGACCGGCGCATGGCAGGCGGTCAGGATCAACCGCAGCGCGGCCAGACCCCGCGTTCCGCCGAGCCGGTTTTCCGAGGCCGCGGCGATCGCGAAGGGCCGCTCGCGAAACACCTGGCCGCGGGTCTCGTGCGGATCCTGCACCCGGCTGACCCAGTCGATCGCGTTCTTGAGCAGCGGCGAGACCGACGCATTGTATTCCGGAGAAACCAGCAGGACGCCGTGATGCGCGCCCATCATCCGCTTCAGGTTGATGGCATGCTTCGGCACGCCGGATTTGCTCTGCAGGTCGCCGTCATAGATCGGCAGCGGAAAATCGGCCAGCGAGATGCGGGTGACTTCGGCGCCGGCCAGCGCGAACTCATGCGCAGCGGCGGCGGCCAGCTTCGCATTATGCGAGCCTGACCGCAGCGAGCCGGGAATGACGAGGATTTTCAGTGCGGCCATGAACCAATCGCAAGACGGGGCTAACCGGCGCGCGGCGGCGCCGGAAAAGGATCAGCCCTTGCGATACACCCAGACGCGGGCCGGCGGAAGATTCATCCAGATGCGCTCGGAGGCTTCGGTGGAAACGCCCGGCAGCGACTTCGGAATCGGCGGCGCCACCGAATAGGTGAACTGCACGAAGGGCGCGCCCGGCGCCAGCGCCGCGAAGGCATCGCGGATCAATTTCAGGCGCTTCAGCATCGGCTGGGTCACCAGCGGCAGGCCGGACACCACGGCGGAGGCCGGCGCGCTCAGCACGTCGCCGAGCGAGTCGCGCAGCGCATAGGCATCGCCCTGCACCACCTTGGCCTGCGGATAGCGGTCGCGCAGCAGCGCGCAGAAGCCCGGATTATATTCGACCAGCACGAGCCGCTTCTGATCGACGCCATGCTCGATCAGCGCGTTGGTGATCGCCCCGGTCCCCGGTCCCAACTCGACCACCGGTGCTGTGGAATTGACATCGACATACTGCGCCATGGTGCGGGCGAGAACCTTGCCCGAAGGCATCACCGCGCCCATCCGCAGCGGCTTTTCGATCCATGAACGAAGGAAGCGGACCTCATCGTCAAGACGAGGGGGCTTCTTCAACGCACGCACAGACGATTGCAATGGCATGTCGCTACCGGACGGGACCCGACGCTGGGCGGAAGTGTCAGAATATCGTCACAAAGACGTATAGGTAGCGGCCGATACGGTCAAGCCGCCGGAGTCGTTAAGGGTTGGCGCGGCTGCCGAAGAAGTCCTTGACCTTGGTGAAGAAACCCGCCGCTTCCGGCTGGGTTGCACCGGATGACAGCTTTTCGAACTCGGCCAGCAGCTCCTGCTGCTTCTTGGTGAGGTTCTGGGGCGTTTCGACCACGACCTGGACATACATGTCGCCCATCTGGCGCGAGCGCAGCACCGGCATGCCCTTTGATGCAATGCGAAAGCGCCGGCCGGACTGGGTTCCGGAGGGCACTTTCACCTTGGTCTTGCCCTTGTCGATGGTCGGCACCTCGAATTCGCCGCCCAGCGCCGCCGCCACCATCGAGATCGGTACCCGGCAGTGCAAATCGGCGCCGTCGCGCTGGAAGAATTCGTGGGTGGCCAGCGACAGGAAAATGTAGAGGTCGCCGGGCGGTCCGCCGCGGGCGCCGGCCTCGCCCTCGCCGGCCAGCCGGATACGAGTGCCGTCCTCGACGCCTTGCGGAATGTTGACCGACAGATTGCGCTCGCGGGTCACCCGGCCCGAACCGGTGCAGGACGGACAGGGGTCCTCGATCATCTGGCCGCGGCCCTGGCAGCCGGGACAGGTTCGCTCCAGCGTGAAAAATCCCTGCGCCTGCCGCACCCGTCCGGCACCGCCGCAGGTCGAGCAGGTCTTCGGCTTGGTGCCGGCCTTGGCGCCGATGCCCGAACAGGCTTCGCAGGTCACCGAGACCGGAATCTCGATCTGGGCGGTCTTGCCCTGGAAGGCCTCCTCCAGCGTGATTTCCATGTTGTAGCGCAGGTCCTGGCCGCGCTCACGGCCGCCGCGCCCGCGCTGCCCGGCCATGCCGAACAAATCTTCGAAAATATCGGAGAAGGACGAGGCGAAGCCGGCGCCGAAGCCGGGGCCGCCGCCGCCATGGCCCTGCTCGAACGCGGCATGGCCGAACCGGTCATAGGCAGCGCGCTTGTCGCCGTCCTTGAGGACCTCGTAGGCTTCGTTGATTTCCTTGAAGCGGACTTCGCTGGAGGCATCGCCCGGATTCTTGTCCGGATGCCATTTCATCGCGAGCTTGCGGAAGGCCGCCTTGAGCCCGGACTCGTCCGCGTTCCGCTCGACTTCAAGGGTTTCGTAGTAGCAGCGCTTGGTGGTCGACATCCGTCAAATCCGCCCGAAATTCTGTTCTTATTCCGAAGGCACGCGTTCCCGGAGAATGCAGCCTGCGGCTTAAAGAAAAATGACCCCCATTCCTGGAGACGCAATCCGCGTGCTCTTCAGAATGAGGGTCATGGTACCAGCCGCTTTAAGCAGACTTCTTGTTGTTCTTGTCGTCGTCGACTTCGGTGAATTCCGCGTCGACCACGTCGTCCTTGGCGGCATCCTTGGCCGCATCGCTTTCGGCCGCCTGCTTGTACATGGCCTCGCCGAGCTTCATCGAAGCCTGCGCCAGCGTGTTGGTCTTGGCGGTGATCGCCTCGGCATCGTCGCCCTTCAGCGCTTCCTTCAGATCGCTGACGGCGTCCTCGATGGCGCGGCGCTCGCTCTCCTCGACCTTGGAGCCGTGTTCGGCCAGGGCCTTCTCGGTGGAGTGCACCATCGCGTCGGCGTGGTTCTTGGCGTCGACCGCGGCCCGGCGCTTCTTGTCCTCGGCGGCATTGGCCTCGGCGTCCTTGACCATCTTCTGGATGTCGGCTTCGGAAAGGCCGCCGGATGCCTGGATCCGGATCTGCTGCTCCTTGCCGGTCGCCTTGTCCTTGGCCGAGACGTTGACGATGCCGTTGGCGTCGATGTCGAAGGTGACCTCGATCTGCGGCATGCCGCGCGGTGACGGCGGAATCCCCATCAGGTCGAACTGGCCCAGCACCTTGTTGTCGGCGGCCATTTCGCGCTCGCCCTGGAAGACGCGGATGGTGACCGCGTTCTGGTTGTCCTCGGCGGTCGAGAACACCTGGCTCTTCTTGGTCGGGATCGTGGTGTTGCGGTCGATGATGCGGGTGAACACGCCACCCAGCGTCTCGATGCCGAGCGACAGCGGCGTGACGTCGAGCAGCAGCACGTCCTTGACGTCGCCCTGCAGCACGCCGGCCTGGATCGCGGCGCCGATGGCGACCACTTCATCCGGGTTGACGCCCTTGTGCGGCTCCTTGCCGAACAGCTGCTTCACCACTTCCTGGACCTTCGGCATGCGGGTCATGCCGCCGACCAGCACCACTTCGCCGATTTCACCGGCGGTGAGGCCGGCGTCCTTCAGCGCCTTGCGGCAGGGCTCGATGGTCTTCTGGATGAGATCGTCGACCAGCGCCTCGAACTTGGCGCGCGTCAGCTTCATCGTCAGATGCTTCGGACCCGAGGCATCGGCGGTGATGAAGGGCAGGTTGATTTCGGTCTGCGTCGCCGAGCTCAGCTCGATCTTGGCCTTCTCGGCGGCTTCCTTGAGGCGCTGCAGGGCGAGCTTGTCCTTGCGGAGGTCGATGCCCTGGTCCTTCTTGAATTCGTCGGCGAGGAAATCGACGAGGCGCATGTCGAAA
>CALROE020000074.1:0-9240 GCA_943369715.1 Bradyrhizobium ivorense | reverse complement strand
GCTTCCTCGAACAGGAAGGCAAGGGCAAGGTCGGCGCGCTCTCCGCCATCCGGGCGCCCAAGGTCGGCAAGAGCCTGCCGAAGCCGATCCAGATGGCGGCGGCCAAACGCTTTGCCGACGCCGACGAACGCGCCGGCGATACCCGCGATCCATGGATCTGGGCGCGCGACGCCGCCGTGATGGCGCTGCTGTACGGCTCGGGCCTGCGCATCTCCGAAGCGCTGGGCCTGAAGCGCCGCGAAGTGCCGCTGCCTGGCGAGGGCGACGTGATCATCGTCACCGGCAAGGGCAACAAGACCCGCATGGTGCCGGTGCTGCAAAACGTGCTGGCGCTGGTGCAGGACTATGTCGCGATGTGCCCGCATCAGCTCAAGCCGGAAGGCCCGATCTTTGTCGGCGCGCGGGGCGGCTCGCTCAGCCCGCGAATCATTCAGCTCACGATGGAACGGCTGCGCGGCGCGCTCGGCCTGCCCGACAGCGCCACGCCGCATGCGCTGCGGCATTCCTTCGCCACGCATCTGCTGAACCGGGGCGGCGACCTGCGCGCGATCCAGGAGCTGCTCGGCCACGCCTCGCTCTCGACCACCCAGATCTACACCGGGATCGACTCCGAGCGGCTGCTGGAAGTGTACAAGTCGGCGCATCCGCGCGCGTAAAACCCCACCTTTCAAGCCTGACACACTGCCGTCACATCGGCTTGCCACTTGCGCAGGCGACGGTGTTCGGTCAATCGTGGATGCATTCCACCAGGGGGAGAGAATCATGGGCGCACATGAAAGCATGGAGCACGCGGAGCACGCCGAGCACGCTTCCGGCTCCAACAAGAACATCGCACTGCTGATCGCCGTTATCGCGTTGTTTCTGGCGTTCTCGGAAACGCTCGGCAAGGGCGCGCAGACCGACTCCATCAGCAAGAACGTCGAGGCCTCGAACCTGTGGGCGTTCTTCCAGGCCAAGAGCATCCGCCGCACGGTGGTGGAGGCGACATCGGATCAGGCCCGCCTGAGCCTCGGCGTCATGGGCGACGACGCCGCCAAGGCGGCGCTGGAAAAGCAGATCGAGAACTGGAAGAAGACCGCGGCGCGCTACCGCTCGGAGCCGGAAACCGGCGAAGGCTCGGAGCAGCTGGCGGCGCGGGCCAAGCAGGCCGAGCATGCCCGCGATCTCTCGATGGCGCGGTACCATCATTACGAGGTCGCCTCGGCGGCGTTTCAGATCGGCATCGTGCTGGCGTCGGCCACCATCATCACCGGCATGATCGCACTGGCCTGGGTCGCGGGCCTGTTGGCGGTCACCGGCCTGGCCTTCACGGCGATCGGCCTGTTCGCCCCGCATGCCGTGCATTTGATGTAGGGCCTGGGAATCGAACGTAGTCCCTCAGCGAACTCAGTCCCACCTCTCCCATCGGGAGAGGTCGTTTTGCGCAGCAAATCGGGTGCGGGGTTCAGGACTATCGATGGAGCGTAATCCCTCACCCGGCGCTACGCGCCGACCTCTCCCGATGGGAGAGGTGAAGAGGGTTGCGCGCTGAGAAATATCGGCGCCGATCACCGCGCTTCGTGCACGCTCTTGCGAAAGCGCTGGATCAGCCGCAGCGTCCGCGATGACCAGCCGTCGCCGTCGCCGCGCAGGATTTCCCTGATCCGCAGCTTGATCGGATCGACCAGCGCCGCGGCTTTCGCCCGCAGCGCCAGCACGAACTCATAGAGTTTCTCGAACCAGGCCATCTCCAGCAGTTTCGGCCGCGTCACATCGAAGATGAAGGCTGTCACGCCGAGGCCGAGAAATTTCGCGAACACCATCATCGTGATGGCGCTGACCCAATATTCATGGGTCAGCAGCCAGAGCCCGAACAGCTTCAGCGGAAACAGCGGGATGACGGGCACGATGAACACGATCAACGACATCGCCGGCGAAAGCGTATCGACCTTCTCGGCGAGCCAATGCTTGAAGGCGCGCAGCGGAATCCGCTCGACCACCCGCTCCACGATCGGCTCGAGATGATCCCACAGCCATGCTTCGATCAGAAAGACGACCGCAAGCAGAACCCAAAACGGTTGGAGTAGGCGGCGCATCATCAATGGTATCCCCGCCCGGCCGGGCGCATATCACATATGGATGGCGCGTTTGCCGACCGCAAGCGCGGCTTCCTTGATGGTTTCCGAGCGGGTCGGATGGGCATGGCAGGTGCGCGCCAGATCCTCGGCGGAACCGCCGAACTCCATCAAGACGCAGGCCTCGTGGATCAATTCCCCGGCTTCGCGGCCGATGATGTGCACACCGAGCACCCGATCGGTCTTCGCATCTGCGAGAATCTTCACGAATCCATCCGTGGTCTGGTTGACCTTGGAACGGCCGTTGGCGGTGAACGGGAACTTGCCGACCGTATAGGCGACGCCGGCCTGCTTCAGCTCTTCCTCGGTCTTGCCGACGGCCGACACTTCCGGGGTGGTATACACAACGCCTGGAATAACGTCGTAATTCACGTGGCCGGCTTGCCCCGCGAGAATCTCGGCGCAGGCGACGCCTTCGTCCTCGGCTTTGTGCGCCAGCATCGGGCCCGCCACGACATCGCCGATCGCATAGACGCCCTTCACGCTGGTGGCGAAATGCGCATCGATCTGGACCCGGCCGCGATTGTCGAGCGCGACGCCGGCCTCCTTGAGGCCGAGGCCCTCGGTGTAGGGAACGCGCCCGATGCAGACCAGTACCACGTCGGCTTCGAGCTTTTCGGCAGCCCCGCCCGCCGCCGGCTCGATGCTGGCCGAGAGCGTCTTGCCCGAGGTATCGACGCCGGTGACCTTGGCGCCGAGCTTGAACGCAAAGCCCTGCTTTTCGAGAATGCGCTGAAATTGCTTTGCCACCTCGCCGTCCATGCCGGGCAGGATGCGGTCGAGAAATTCCACCACGGTGACCTTGGCGCCGAGCCGGTGCCACACCGAACCGAGCTCGAGCCCGATCACGCCGGCACCGACGATCAGCAGGCTTGAAGGCACCTTGTCGAGCGACAGCGCGCCGGTCGACGACACGATGCGCTTCTCGTCGATCTCGATGCCCTTCAGCCGCGCGATATCGGAGCCGGTGGCGATCACGATGTTTTTGGTCTCGACCACCTGAGTCTTGCCGTCGCCGCCGGTGACTTCGACCTTGCCGGTGCCGAGCACCTTGCCCTTGCCGGCGATCACGTCGATCTTGTTCTTCTTCATCAGGAACTCGACGCCCTTGACGTTGCCGTCGATGCCCTGCTGCTTGAAATTCATCATCGCGGGCAGGTCGAGTTTTGGCGCGGAGACGCTGATACCCATCCTGGCGAAAGAATGCCCGGCCTCCTCGAACATTTCGGAGGCATGCAGCAGCGCCTTCGACGGCATGCAGCCGACATTGAGGCAGGTGCCGCCGAGCGTGGCGTTCTTTTCGACCACGGCGACCTTCATGCCGAGCTGCGCCGCGCGCACCGCGCAGACATATCCGCCGGGGCCGGTGCCGATGATAACGAGATCGTAGGAAGCCATGATTGAAGTCCTGTAGCTAGGATGTGTGACCGCTATTATCGCCCGCCCGACACATCAAGCGTGGTACCGGTAACGTAGGAGGCTTCGTCCGACATCAGCCAGACGACGGCATTGGCGATTTCCTCGGCTTTGCCGACACGCTTCATCGGCACCATCGGCGCCAGGCGCTGCGCCCGATCGGGCTCGCCGCCGGAGGCGTGAATGTCGGTATCGATCAGGCCTGGGCGAATGCCTGCGACGCGAATGCCGTCGGTGGCGACCTCGTGGCTGAGACCTATCGTGAGGGCATCGATCGCGGCCTTCGAGGCGGCATAATCGACATAGGTGTTGGCCGAGCCGAGCCTTGCTGCGACCGAGGAAATGTTGACGATGACGCCGCCCTTGCCGCCGAATTTGGTCGACATCCGCTTCACCGCCTCGCGCGCGCACAGAATCGCACCCGTGACATTGACCGCCATCACTTCCTGAATCCGCTGCGCCGTCATGTCCTCGACCCGCACGCCGCTCTTGCCGACGATGCCGGCATTGTTGACCAGCGCACCGAGCGTGCCAAAATCGTCCGCGGCCTTGAACAGCGCAAGGATGTCGCTCTCGTGACCGACATCGCATTTCACCGCGATGGCCTTGCCGTTCTTGCCCTCGATCATGCCGACCACTTCGTCGGCCGCCGCCTTGTTGCTGGCATAGCCGATGACCACGCGATAGCCGCGCGCGGCGGCCGCGATCGCGGTGGCGCGGCCGATGCCGCGGCTGCCGCCGGTGATAATCACTACCTTGTCGGTCAAATCTGCCCCCTCGCTCGCCATTGCCGTCCGTGTCTATCCGCGCCGGCGGATCCGCGACGCTGCGACGGTCGCCGCGAAGCGGACAGCCGGTCTGGGTGCCTTAGAGATCCAGCACCAGCCGCGCCGGATCTTCCAGGCTTTCCTTGACGCGGACCAGGAAGGTCACCGCTTCCTTGCCGTCGATGACGCGGTGATCGTAGGACAGCGCCAGATACATCATCGGACGGATCTCGACCGTGCCGGCGATGGCGACGGGGCGCTCCTGGATCTTGTGCATGCCGAGAATGGCGGACTGCGGCGCGTTCAGGATCGGCGTCGACATCAGCGAACCGTAGATGCCGCCATTGGTGATGGTGAAGGTGCCGCCCTGCATTTCGTCGATCTTGAGCTGGCCGTCGCGGGCGCGGCGGCCGAAATCGGCGATGTTCTTTTCGATATCGGCGATCGACTTGTTATCGCAGTCGCGCACCACAGGCACCACCAGGCCCTTGTCGGTGCCGACGGCGACGCCGACGTGATAGTAATTCTTGTAGATCAGGTCGGTGCCGTCGATCTCGGCATTGGCGGCCGGGATATCCTTCAGCGCCTGCACGCAGGCCTTGGTGAAGAAACCCATGAAGCCGAGCTTGGCTCCGTGCTTCTTCTCGAACACGTCCTTGTACTGCGCGCGCATCGCCATGATGTGGCTCATGTCGACCTCGTTGAAGGTCGTCAGCATCGCGGCGGTGTTCTGCACGTCCTTGAGGCGGCGCGCGATGGTCTGCCGCAGCCGCGTCATCTTCACGCGCTCCTCGCGCGCGGCATCGTCGGCCGGCGATGGCGCCCGCACCTGCACCGCGGCGGCCGGCTGATTGACCGGGGTCGGCGCCGAAGCCGCCTTCTCGATCGCAGCCAGCATGTCGCCCTTGGTCACCCGTCCATCCTTGCCGGAGCCGGGCACCGTGGCGGCATCGATGCCGCTCTCGGCGGAAATCTTGCGCACTGACGGCGCCAGCGGCGTGTCTGATGGCGCAGCTTTTGGCGCAGCCGCGGGGGCTGCGGCAGCGGGCGCCGGTGCAGCAGGTGCGGCAGCCTTGGCGGGCGCCGCGGCGGGCTTGGCGGCAGCGACGGCACCGTCATTGATCTGGCCGAGCAGCGCGCCGACCGCGACAGTCTCGCCGTCCTTGGCGATGATGTCGCCGAGGGTGCCCGCGGAGGGTGCCGGAACCTCGATCGTGACCTTGTCGGTCTCGAGTTCGACCAGGGGTTCATCGACCGCCACGGCATCGCCGGCCTTCTTGAACCAGCGGCCGATGGTGGCCTCGGTCACGGACTCACCGAGTGTCGGAACGCGAATTTCAGTCATCGTATTGTTTCCTCTTGCGTCACGGCCGGCCCCGGCCATCGACGCTTTGGTCGATCTTCACAAAGTTAGGCGTGGATGCCCGCTGCATCTGCGCGAAGACGCGCTTCTGCGGCAGGCATGACGACTTCAGTAAATCCTAGCCCAGCGCATCGTCCAGGAAGGCCTTGAGCTGCGCCAGATGCTTGGACATCAAACCGGTGGCGGTCGCCGCCGAGGCCGCGCGTCCGGCGTAACGCGGACGCTTGTTCGGCGCGTGGATCTGGTTCAGCACCCATTCGAGATAGGGCTCGATGAAATGCCACGCGCCCATGTTGCGCGGCTCTTCCTGGCACCAGACCAGTTCGGCGCCCTTGAAACGCACGAGCTCATGCACCAGCGCCTTCAGCGGCACCGGATAGAGCTGCTCGACGCGCATCAAATAGATGTCGTCGATGCCGCGCTTTTCGCGCTCGTCGTACAGATCGTAGTAGACCTTGCCCGAGCACAGCACGACGCGGCGGATCTTGTCGTCCGGCACCAGCTTGATCTTCTCGTCCGGCAGCATCGCCGCATCATCGTAGAGCAGCCGGTGGAACGTGGTGTCGGCGCCGAGTTCGTCGAGCCGCGATACCGCGCGCTTGTGCCGCAGCAGCGACTTCGGCGTCATCAGGATCAGCGGCTTGCGGATCTCGCGATGCAGCTGGCGCCGCAGCACGTGGAAGAAATTGGCCGGCGTGGTGGCGTGGACCACCTGCATGTTGTCTTCGGCGCACATCTGCAGGAAGCGTTCGAGCCGGGCGGAGGAATGCTCCGGACCCTGCCCTTCATAGCCGTGCGGCAGCATGCAGACGAGGCCCGACATGCGCAGCCATTTGCGCTCGCCCGACGAGATGAACTGGTCGAACAGCACCTGCGCGCCGTTGGCGAAATCGCCGAACTGCGCTTCCCAGACCGTCAGCGCCTTCGGCTCGGCCAGCGAATAGCCGTACTCGAAGCCGAGCACTGCTTCTTCCGACAGCAGCGAGTTGATGACTTCGTAATGGCCCTGATCGACGCCGAGGTGATTGAACGGCGTGTAGCGGCTCTCGTCTTCCTGGTCGATCAGCACCGAATGCCGCTGCGAGAAGGTGCCACGCTCGGAATCCTGCCCCGACAGCCGGACGTGATGGCCTTCCTCCAGCAGCGTGCAGAATGCCAGCGCCTCGCCGGTGGCCCAGTCGATACCGACGCCGGTATCGATGGCCTTGGCCCGGTTATCCAGGAAGCGCTGCGCGGTGCGGTGCAGCCGGAAACTGTCGGGCACCTTGGTGATCCTGCGTCCGATATCCTTGAGCACCTCGATATCGACGCCGGTGACGCCGCGGCGCGGATCCTCTTCCTGGTCGGCCGACTTGAACCCGGCCCATTTGCCGTCGAGCCAGTCGGCCTTGTTGGGCTTGTAGCCCGCGCCGGCCTCGAGTTCGGCGTCGAGCCGGGCGCGCCAGTCGGCCTTGGCTTTCTCGACTTCGCCCTCGGTGATCACGCCTTCGGCGATCAGCCGCTTGGAATAGATCTCGACGGTGCCGGGATGCGTCGCGATCTTCTTGTACATTACCGGCTGGGTGAATGCCGGCTCATCGCCTTCGTTATGGCCATGCCGGCGGTAACAGAACATGTCGATGACGACCGGCTTGTGGAATTTCTGCCGGAATTCGATCGCGACCTTGGCCGCGAACACCACGGCCTCCGGATCGTCGCCGTTCACATGGAAGATCGGCGCGTCGATCATCTTCGCCACGTCCGACGGATAGGGCGAGGAGCGCGAATAGCGCGGATAGGTGGTGAAGCCGATCTGGTTGTTGACGATGAAGTGCAGCGAACCGCCGGTGCGGTAGCCCTTCAGGTCCGACAGCGCGAAGCATTCCGCCACCACGCCCTGGCCGGCGAAGGCGGCGTCGCCATGCATCAGCATCGGCAGCACCGAAATGCGCATGTCCGGCGGATCGCCATGCTGGTCCTGCTTGGCCCGCACCTTGCCGAGCACGACGGGATCGACGATCTCGAGATGCGAGGGGTTGGCGGTCAGCGACAGATGGATCTTGTTGTTGTCGAACTCGCGGTCCGACGAGGCGCCGAGATGATATTTGACGTCGCCGGAGCCCTCGACCGCGTCGGGATTGGCCGAGCCGCCCTTGAATTCATGGAACAGCGCGCGATGCGGCTTGCCCATCACCTGGGTCAGCACGTTGAGGCGGCCGCGATGCGGCATGCCGACCACGATTTCCTTCACGCCGAGATTGCCGCCGCGCTTGATGATCTGCTCCAGCGCCGGAATCAGCGATTCGCCGCCGTCGAGGCCGAACCGCTTGGTGCCGGTGAATTTGACGTCGCAGAACTTCTCGAAGCCTTCAGCCTCGATCAGCTTCATCAGAATGGCGCGACGCCCTTCGCGGGTAAAACTGATTTCCTTGTCCGGACCCTCGATGCGCTCCTGGATCCAGGCCTTCTGCGCGCCGTTGGTGATGTGCATGAACTCGACGCCGAGCGTCTGGCAATAGGTACGCTCGCAGATCGCGACGATCTCGCGCAGGGTCGCATATTCGAGGCCGAGCACGTGATCGAGGAAGATCTTGCGGTCGTAATCGGCCTCGGTGAAGCTGTAGGATCGCGGATCGAGCTCTTCGCGGTCACGCGCCGGTTCGATCCCGAGCGGGTCGAGCTTGGCATGGAAGTGGCCGCGCATGCGGTAGGCGCGGATCAGCATCAGGGCGCGGACCGAATCGCGGGTGGCCTGATGGATATCGGCCGCCGTCAGCTCGCTGCCTTTGGGCTGCGCCTGCACCTTGGCGGCGAGCTTGGCGCCGACGGCCTTTTCGACCTGCGCCCAGTTGCCGTCGAGCGCGGAGGTCAGGTCGTCGCGCGGCGTCAGCGGCCAGTTGTCCCGGCCCCAGGACGGCCCGTCCGCGTTCTTTTGCGCGTCGGCCGGAGCGTCCTTCAGGCTCTTGAAAAAGGCCTGCCAGTCGGCGTCGACCGAATTGGGGTCTTTCTCGTAGCGGGCGTAAAGGTCGTCGATATAGGGAGCATTGGTGCCCTGCAAAAACGAGGAGAGGGCAAAGGCGGCGTTCGCGTCTTGGCGAGACATAAGGGCGTCCTGGTGATTTTCGAGCGCATGGAATACGGCGCAACGGCCGATCCGGGCACCGGATCAGCCTGATAGGGCACCTTTTACCCTATTTGGGGCGAATGTTCGCCCCGAAAAGAACCAAGAATTGAATTAAGACTTCAACTTTTCGACAAGAGTCTTTCCAAGCCTGGCTGGGGACGGCGAGACCGTGATCCCAGCGGCTTCCATCGCCGCGGTCTTGGAACCGGCGTCGCCCTTGCCGCCGGAAATGATGGCGCCGGCATGGCCCATGCGGCGGCCGGGAGGGGCGGTGACACCGGCGATGAAGCCGACCATCGGCTTGGAGCGCCCGCGCCTGGCCTCGTCCCGGATGAACTGGGCGGCGTCTTCCTCGGCGGAACCGCCGATTTCGCCGATCATGACGATCGAGGTGGTCTTGGGGTCGGCTAAGAACATCTCCAGCATATCGATGAATTCGGTGCCCTTGACCGGGTCGCCGCCGATGCCGACCGCGGT